>JAAYMJ010000228.1 GCA_012521455.1 Clostridiaceae bacterium | reverse complement strand
TTTCCTTGGTTAGTTCCTTCCAGCCGTCCCAGTCCTCTTCCGCCATGCCGTCTTCAACGGAAATTATGGGGTAATCGCGGATTAGTGAGGAGACAAAGTTTTTCATTTCTTCGCGGCTGTAGGAAATCTTTGCTTTGGGCAATTTATATGTCCCGTTGTCGTACCATTCGCTGGAAGCAATATCTAAAGCGATGTAAAAATCAACGCCCGGCTTGTATCCCGCTTTTTCAATGGCCTTCAAAATCAGCTCAATGGCGTCCTTGTCGCTCTTAAGATTTGGGGCAAAGCCGCCTTCGTCGCCGACAGATGTTGCGCCGCCCATGTCCTGGATAACCTTCTTTAGGTTGTGGAAAACTTCGGCGCACATTCTTATGCAGTCTGAAAAAGTTTTGGCGCCTGTGGGCATAATCATGAATTCCTGAATGTCCACGCTGTTGTTTGCGTGAGCGCCGCCGTTTAGGATGTTCATCATGGGTATTGGCAAGGTCTTTGCGTTAATCCCGCCAATGTATTTGTAAGGGGGTATCCCCAAAGCATTGGCCCCGGCTTTCGCGCACGCCAATGATACCGCAAGCATCGCGTTTGCGCCAAGCTTTGATTTGTTCGGCGTGCCGTCTAGTTTTATCATGGTTTGGTCAATCTTGGGCTGGTCGAAAATGCAAAGGCCGGATATTGCTTCGTTAATCAGGGTATTGACATTTTCTACAGCTTTTAGTACGCCACGCCCTAAAAACCTTTTGGGGTCGTTGTCCCGGAGCTCCACTGCCTCAAAAGCGCCTGTTGACGCGCCTGAAGGCACTGCCGCCACTCCTTTTACCCCGTTTTCAAGGGTTACTTCCGCCTCCACCGTGGGGTTTGCCCTTGAGTCAATTATTTCTCTCGCGTGCACACATTTAATTTTCATGCAATAACCTCCTTTTCTATTATTATTATTTTTTCCCATTATATACCTTCTAAATTCAAAACTTGGACAATATAATAAAATAAATAAAATATGGGGGTGACAAAAGTGAACGACCAGGAAATTGTTTTATATATACTGGGCTTAATTGTAATGCTCGTGGTTGTAACCTTGTTCAAAAAGCCGGTAAAATTTATATTAAAGCTTGTGGTTAACACCTTCTTAGGGGGCCTCGCGCTAATGCTTTTAAACACTTTCGGAAGCGCAATAAACCTCTCAATAGGGGTAAACCCCATCACCGCCTTTACCTGCGGGGTTTTGGGGCTTCCTGGATTTGTCCTTTTGATTATAATAAAGCTCTTATTTGGCTGATTTTATAACCTTTGCTCCCCCCATGTAGGGTACTAAAACATCGGGGATTGTTACCGAGCCGTCCTCGTTTTGGTAGTTTTCCAGGATTGCCGCAACGGTTCTTCCCACCGCAACGCCTGAACCGTTTAATGTGTGGACAAACCGGGCTTTGTCCTTCGGGTTATCCTTAAATTTGATATTCGCCCTGCGGGCTTGGAAATCCTCAAAGTTTGAGCAGGAGGATATTTCCACATAGCGGTTATAGCTTGGCATCCACACTTCAATGTCATATTTCATGGCCGCGGTGAAGCCTAAATCCCCTGTGCAGATTTTAACCACCCTGTATGGGAGTCCCAAGCCCTGAAGTACCCTTTCCGCGTCCCGAGTTAGCTTTTCAAGCTCTTCGTAGCTTTCTTCGGGGCGGGTAAACTTTACAAGCTCAACTTTGTTAAACTGGTGCTGCCTGATAAGCCCGCGGGTATCACGGCCAGCGGAGCCCGCTTCCGCGCGGAAGCACGCGGAATACGCCACAAATTTTATGGGTAAGAGTTTACCGTCCAATATTTCTTCCCTGTAAATATTGGTAACTGGCACTTCCGCTGTTGGTATTAGGAAATAGTCGGTGCCTGATACCTTGAAAGCGTCTTCCTCAAATTTGGGAAGCTGTCCTGTCCCTATCATGCTTCTCCTGTGCACCATATAGGGCGGGAAAATTTCGGTGTACCCGTTTTCAATGTGGGTGTCAAGGAAGTAGTTTATAATTGCCCTCTCAAGGCGGGCCCCCATCCCCTTATAAAGGGTAAAGCGGGTGCCGGTTATTTTGGCCGCGGTTTCAAAATCCAAAATCCCCAAATCTTCCCCCAAATCCCAGTGAGCCTTTGGCTCAAAGTCAAATTTGCGGGGCTCAAGATACCTTCTTACTTCCACATTGTCATCATCGGTGGTGCCGTCGGGAACCGTGTCGTTTGGAAGGTTTGGAATGGTAAGCAGCACTTGTTCTAATTCGTCTTCCACTTCCCGCAATATTGCGTCTAATTCCTTGATTTTATTTGAGATTTCCTTCATTTGGGCAAGCAGCCCGCTTGTGTCCTTGCCTTCTTTCTTAAGAAGGGGGATTTGTTTTGAAACCTCGTTTTGTTTTGCTTTCAAAGTCTCGCTTTCATAGACAATGTTTCTTCTCTTTTCGTCTAATTCCAGGACTTTGTCAATGTCAATGTCCTCTTTGCGCCTTGCAAGCTTTCTTTTTACTTCTTCGGTTTGTGTCCTTATTAATTTAATATCAAGCATCCTATCAAATCCTTTCGTAGTCTTACTTTTTCTTTGCTCTGTTTTTTAACGCTATATTTAAATCATTGTAAAGCCTTTTGTGATAATCCTTTGCTTCTTTACCTAAAATCCCTAAATCCACGCTGTCTAAAAGCTCTTTGCACTCGTCATATAAGCCTTTGTAAAATAGGTCGTTGGCTTTGAAGATTTTTTCAGTTTCAGCTATGTAGTTTTGTAAAAGCTCATCTTTTTGCTTTATTTCATCCTCATTTACTTTTGACTTATAATCCTCATATTCCTTTTGCACTCTGTCCAGCTCATTTTTTAGCGCCCTGTTTTCATCCTGCAAATTTTGTATCTGGTTTTCGGCGCCGCGGTACAGGCTTAAACTATCCGCCGCCTTTTGCTGGTAGTCATTTGCGGTGAAGGCCGCAAACAATATCAGGATGAACGCCACAAAGAATAGGGCAAAGGAGTAAATCCACAAAAACTTATCCTTGTTTTTCATATCAATTTCCTTTCTGTAAACCCCATTTTTTATTAAGCGTAAAAACGCCCCGGAAACGTGTTTTTATGCTTTGTAATGGTTTTATATTTTCACATCAATAAAAACCTGCCTAAGATGGCAAATTTTACTTCCGCGATTTTACAAAATATGTCGAATTATGTAATTAAATCAATTATGCGGGACAGCTCGTCCTCGCTGTAAAACTCTATTGTAATAAGGCCCTTTTTTGCGCCTTTTTGAATTTGCACCTTTGTTTTTAAGGCTTCCGAAAGCCGCCTTTCAATTTCCATGTCGTGAATGTTCTTTTCCTTTTTTTCTTTTTTGCGCTTCGGGAAATTAAAGTTTTTCACAAGTTTTTCAGTTTCCCTGACGCTCAACCCCTCTTTAATCACAATTTTTGCGCATTCTTCCTGCGCGCTGCCTTCAAGGGCCAAAAGCGCCCTTGCGTGACCTGCGGAAAGCAGGCCGCCGGATACATACTTTTTTACTTCTTCAGAAAGGTTTGTAAGCCTTAAGGCGTTCGCGATGGCGCTTCTGGATTTTCCAATGCGCTCGGAAAGCATTTCCTGGGTGTAGTTATATTTTTCAATCAGGTTTTTATACCCCATCGCTTCTTCAATGGGGTTTAAATCCTCCCTTTGAAGGTTTTCAATGAGGGACAATTCTGAAATTTCCTTTTCGCTTAAGTTTTTCACTATGGCGGGAATGGTCTTTAGCTTTGCGATTTTTGCCGCCCGCCACCTTCTCTCCCCCGCGATGATTTTGTAAAAGCCGTTTTCCATTTTAGTCACAATTATGGGCTGCAAAACCCCGTGGGTTTTTATGGAGTTTGCAAGCTCGGAAAGTTTTTCCTCGTCAAAACTGCTCCTTGGCTGGTTTTTGTCAGGCTCAATTTCCGTAAGCTTTAATTCCATAATCCCCTCTTTGGTTTCTTCCTCGTCAAAACCTGAAAATAATGCATCAAGGCCTTTTCCCAACCCTCTTGACTTTGCCATCACCATTCTCCTTCATTCCGCATTATTACTTCATCAGCAAGTTCCATATACATTTCCGCGCCTTTGCTAGTGGGGTCATATTCAATCACGGGCTTTCCAAAGCCCGGGGCTTCTGAAAGCCGCACGTTTCTTGGAATAATTGTCCTATACACTTTTTGGGGGAAGTATTTTTTAACCTCGTCCACAACCTGGATTGACAAATTTGTCCTTGCGTCAAACATGGTAAGAAGAATACCTTCAAAATCCAATGCAGGGTTTAAGGCTTTTTTCACCTTCTTTATGGTATTTGTAAGAAGGCTTACCCCCTCTAACGCGTAGTATTCGCACTGAATGGGCACCAAAACCGTGTCCGCCGCGCATAGGGCGTTGACCGTTAAAAGCCCCAAAGAGGGCGGGCAGTCAACAATTATGTAGTCGAAATTTTCTCTTACACCTTCCAGCGCGTCTTTGAAAACAAATTCCCTTCTCCCTACGCCGACAAGCTCAATCTCCGCGCCGGAAAGTTCTATGGAAGAGGGGGCGATTGAAAGGTTGGTAAAATCCGTTTTAATTATAATGTCCTCCAGTTTTTCCCCTCCGATTAAAACATTATACATATTTTTCCCAACATCTTTTCTGTCTATTCCAAGGCCGCTGGTGGCGTTTCCCTGCGGGTCCAAATCAATGAGCAAAACATTTTTCCCCCGTTTTCCCAATGCCGCGGACAAGTTTACGGCAGTGGTGGTCTTCCCCACCCCTCCCTTTTGGTTTGCCGCCGCAATTACCTTCGACATTTAATCATTCCTTTCATGTTGTGCAATGTTTCACGTGAAACAATATAATAAAAAAGATATATAAAATGTTTCACGTGAAACAAAAATCTGCCAATAACTCCGTTAAGGCTATTATAACATAAATAAATCATAAGTAAATCACTTTTGGGAAAAATTTTACCCCCTTAAAATATAGGAAAAATATTTTAAAAAATTTTGGTTATTTTTTAAATAAAGTTTTAAAGGTTTGTCCAAAATTTTTAAGCTAAAATTGCAAAACATCTAAAAATCCGGTTCTAAATTTATTTTTTTGGAAATTATAAAAATAAAGCCAAAAAAGCTTTGCTTTTTTGGCTTTGGGAAAAAAACAGTAAGAAAGGAAAGGTTTATAGGATGATATTTTATTAATTTGTTAGCACTTTTGGTATCTTATTATGCAGGTTATGTACTTGTCGTCTTCCTTTTCTTCCACATCTATTTCAATTCCGCAGTTTTTAATTTTCGAAACCGCTTCTTTTATGGTGGAAAAAATGAGCTTATACCCTTTATCTATCCTGATATTTTCCCTGATTTTTGAGTTCAGTTTGTTATTCAGCATCTTGTCGAGTTCTTCCTGCACCAGTCTTTCAAAAGAAGCCACATTCAATTCCCGCTTTATAGCCTTGTCCACAATTTGCTCCTGCAATTCCGGGTCAGGAATTCTCAAAAGGGCCCTCGCGTGGCGCTCGGTTAAGTTATTGTCGATTATTTTTTTCTGGACATTCTTTGGAAGTTTTAAAAGCCTTATCTTATTTGAAATTGTGGACTGGTTTTTTCCTAGTTTTTGTGACAGCATTTCCTGCGTCATTCCGTGGCTGAAAAGTAAATGATAATAAGCCTGGGCCTCTTCAAAAAAGTTTAAGTCCTTTCTTTGCAAGTTCTCAATCAGGGCTAAAACCGCGGAATCGTCATCATTTATGTTTATAACTATTGCGGGTATTTCCGTTTTGTTTAAGTAGCTGTACGCGCGAAGCCGCCTTTCACCGGTTACAAGCTCGTACTCGTCCCGCCCAATGGCTCTGACTGAAATCGGCTGGATAATACCGTATTCCCTAATTGACGCCGCCAATTCCTCAATGGCGCTTTGGTCAAAAAACTGCCTGGGCTGATAAGGGTTCGGGCGGATTTTAGAAATAGGTATGTTTACCACCTGTTGTTTTTCTTCAGTACCTAATAGCATGAAGAAACCTCCCCTATCTGGTATTTACTGGTATTATAGCACATTTTCTATTTTTTGGAAATAAAAAGTTTTCGATATTTTCCATTTTTTGTCATTTTAAATCTTGCTTTCCCAACGGCTTATTTGTCGCAAGAGGAGGTTTTCTCGGGTATTTTGCCAAAGTCGGTTGAATTTTTTTTACCAATACTAAAGTGTGGTTTATGGTTTCTTCACGCAGTTTTAGCTTGATATCTATTACATCTTGGAGTTTTCCGCCCAAAATATCAAATGCAGGCTTTGCCCCTTCTATTTCTTCATCAATGTTTGCCCCTTTCATGGCAACAAAGTACCCGCCAACTTTCACAAAGGGCAGGCAGTATTCAGAAAGGGTTGCCAAATTCGCCACCGCCCTGGCGGTGGCAATATCGAACTGTTCCCTGAATTCCTCTTTCCTTCCGCCCTCTTCCGCCCTCATATGATAGGCTGAAATATTTGTTAATCCCAGGCTTTTTATCACATCATTTAAGAAGGAAACCCTTTTATTTAATGAGTCAAGCATTACAACACAAATCTCAGGGTACGCGATTTTTAAAGGAATAGCGGGAAAACCCGCGCCCGTCCCTACGTCAATCAGCCGTACCCCGTCTTTTATAAGGCCGCTTTTTGCCAAAGACAAACTGTCCAAAAAATGCTTTACGTCTATTTCTTCGCTGTCTGTAATGGCCGTAAGATTCATTTTTTCATTGGCCAAAAGCACCAGCCTTTTATATTCTTCAAACAGGCTAATCTTTTTTTCATCCAAAACTATGCCAAAATCCTTGGCTAAATCCGCTAGCATAAAATCATTCCCTGTTTTGGTTTTTTTGAATTTGCAAATACAGCATTAACACCGTAATGTCCGCGGGGCTCACCCCTGAAATGCGGGAGGCCTGCCCGATGTTTTCGGGCCTGATTTTTGAAAGTTTCTGCCTTGCCTCAATCCTAAGCCCGCTAATTTTTTCATAGTCAATATCCTGGGGTATCTTCATGTTTTCCATCTTTTTAAAAGCCTTGGCCTGGGCCTCCTGACGCTTGATGTACCCGTCATATTTAATCATTATGTTTACCTCTTCCCTTTCCGCGAAAGAAAGGCCGGGCCTGTCTGGGTCAATGTCTTTTAAAATTTCGTAAGAAAGCTCGGGCCTTCTGATAAGTTCGGCAAGCTTTACCCCTGTTTTAATTTCCGTGGAGTTATATTTTGATAATAAGCTGTTTACCTCACCGCTTGGCGCGATGGTAAGCTTTTCGCACCTTGCAACTTCGTTTTTTATTCTTTCCTTTTTTTCTAAAAACCTTTGATACCTTTCCTCACTAATAAGCCCGATTTCATACCCTTTTTCAGTAAGTCTCAGGTCCGCGTTGTCCTGCCTTAATAACAGGCGGTACTCGCTGCGGCTGGTCATCATCCTGTAAGGCTCGTTGGTGCCTTTGGTTACCAAATCGTCAATCAATACCCCGATATACGCCTCATCCCTAGACAAGGTAAAGGGGGGCAGCCCTTTTACTTTCCTTGCGGCGTTTATTCCCGCAATAAGCCCCTGCGCCGCCGCTTCCTCGTAACCTGAGCTTCCGTTAAACTGACCCGCCCCGAAAAGGCCCTCATGCTCGATAAATTCCAATGAGGGTTTTAAGGACAAGGGGTCCACGCAGTCATACTCAATGGCGTAAGCCGAGCGCATGATTTTTACGTTTTCAAGCCCCGGCACCGATTTATACATCTCTTCCTGCACGTCAATGGGCAAAGAGCTTGACATCCCCTGTACATACATTTCATATGTATCAAGGCCCATGGGCTCAATAAACACCTGATGCCGCTCCTTGTCCGCAAATTTAACGATTTTATCCTCAATGGAAGGGCAGTACCTCGGGCCTATTCCTTCAATTTTTCCCGAATACAAAGGCGAGCGGTGAAGGTTTGCCCTGATTATCTCATGGTTTTTGGGGCTGGTGTAGGTTAAATAGCAGCAGGCCCTGTTTTCCAAAAACTTGTCGCTTTCAAAGGAAAAGGGCAAAATCCCCTCTTCACCAAGCTGCACTTCCATTTTGGAAAAATCAATGCTTCTGGCGTTTACCCTCGCAGGGGTTCCGGTTTTAAAGCGGCGCAGCTGTATCCCCATATCCCTAAGGGACTGGGACAATTTGTTTGCGGGAAGCAACCCGTCGGGGCCTGATTCTACGGAAGTTTCACCGATTATTATTTTTCCCTTCAAATAGGTGCCGCTTGCGATTACCACGCATTTTGCGGTGTATACCGCGTCCAAATGGGTGTATAAGTCATAAAGGCCGTCGGGCCTTTTTTCAATCCTCACTATTTCCGACTGCACCAAGTCCAGATTTTCCTGTTCCTCTATGGTTTTTTTCATTTCCCTTTTATAGGAATTCCTGTCGATTTGAACCCTCAAAGAGTGCACCGCGGGGCCCTTTCCCCTGTTTAACATCCTTGCCTGGATACAGCATTTGTCGGCGATTTTTCCCATAACGCCGCCAAGGGCGTCAATTTCCTTTACCAAATGCCCCTTAGCGGTGCCCCCGATATTGGGGTTGCAGGCAATATTGGCAATCCCGTCAAGGTTTATGGTAAATATAACGGTGCTGCAGCCAAGCTTTGCGGAAGCTATTGCCGCCTCGCAGCCCGCATGGCCCGCGCCGATTACCGCTACGTCATAATTTCCACTTCTGAAATACAAAACTATCTCCCCCAAAGTTATTTGCCCAAACAAAATCGTGAAAAGATATCGTTTATCACTTCTTCGTTTACAGTAAGCCCCGTAATTTCACCCAAGGCCTCAGCCGCCTCGGTTAAGTCAATGAACAACAAATCCGCAGGCATTCCCGCGCTGATTGTCCCAAAGGCGCGGGACAGCGCCTCTTTTGCCCGTATCAGGGCCTCTTTATGGCGTATATTTGTGATAATTTCCCTATCCTTTGATATTTCGTCCAAAGAAAGAAGCTTTACCATTTCCCTTTCAAGCTCAGGTATCCCAATCCCTTCCTTTGCCGAAACCCTGACTGCGGGAGCGTTGTAGTCTTCTTCTTTTTGGACGTTTTCCAAATCCGCCTTGTTTAGCACAACAATGTATTTTTTATCCTCAATTCTTTTTAAAATCTCCTTTTCTTCATCACATAAGGGCGAGGATATGTCCGTCACAAAAAGGCACATGTCTGAATTTTTTATATATTCCTCGCTCTTTTTAACCCCCAGCCTTTCCACCTCGTCGGAGGCGTCCCTAATTCCTGCCGTGTCCGCAAGGCGGATTATTATCCCTTCAAGCTGGATAAAATCCTCCACCACATCCCTGGTGGTGCCTGGAATGTTTGTGACAATCGCCCGGTCTTCCTTTAAGAGGGCGTTTAAAAGTGAGCTTTTCCCGACATTCGGCCGCCCCACAATGGCGCATCTTACCCCTTCACGGACAAGCCTTCCGCTTTTTGTGGACTCCAAAAGCTTTGCCACTTCCTCATAAATGGATTTTGCCTCATTGACAAAATCCTCCCTTTCCCAAAGCTCAATGTCCTCATCGGGGTAATCCGCCTCCACCTGTATCTGGGCAAGAAGGTTTATTATGCGGCTTCGCACTTGGTTTATCTTTTCGCTCAAAATCCCGCCCAATTGGTTTACCGCCTTATTTAAAAGCGCGTCCGACTGGCTGTCGATAATATCGCCAATGGCCTCGGCCTGCGCTAAATCAATTTTTCCGTTTACAAAGGCCCGCTTTGTAAACTCACCCGGAAGGGCAAGCCTTGCCCCGTTTTTTATGAGTTCTTCCAATATTTTATTTGTATTTAAAACCCCGCCGTGGCAGCTAATCTCGCACACGTTTTCCCCCGTAAAGCTGTGAGGTTCCCTAAATACCGAAACCAGACACTCGTCTAAAACATTTCCGGCAAAATCCACAACTTTTCCAAAGTGTATGGTGTGGGATTTTGCTTCAGTTATCGGGGTTTTTGACTTAAAAATTTTTGAGGTTATATCTATTGCGTCCTTCCCGCTAATCCTTATAACGCTTATGCCGCCCTTACCATGCGGGGTTGCAATGGCTGCGATTGTATCCATCATTTTTTCCTCCGGAAACAACAAAATATTTGCCCGTTTAAAGCTAACTATATATTTTATCACAAAATGAGCAAATTATAAATATTTTTAAATTTTAAAATAACCCGCCAAAATCTGGCGGGTTATCGTGCTATTTATTTATCTTTCCCTTTTGCTGTACGGTTTTCTCCTTCTTTGGTCTTTTCTGTCCTTAAGGGCAATTACCACTTTCCTGTTGGGGTCCTGACCTAGTGAGTAAGTGGTTACATAGTCATGGTTTTGAAGAGCGGAATGAATGATTTTCCTCTCATGGGGATTCATGGGTTCAAGCATAATGTTCTTTTTGTATTTCACAACTTTTGCCGCCTGCTTGAACGCAAAGGCAACCAGCGCCTTTTCCCTCTTTTGCCTGTAGTTTTCCGTATCTATAATCACTCTTATATATTCGTCTTCATATTTATTGGCAATTATTGATGTCAAATACTGCACCGCATCCAAGGTGTCCCCGCGCCTTCCGATTAACGCGCCCATGTTTTCGCCTGAAACTAAAACCGTAATCTTCTTATCCTCATCATCATATGAAATGTCCAGTGCGGGGTCCAGACCCATGCGGCTAAGAAGGCCTTGTAAAAATTCCCTGATTGCCCTAACGCTTTCCCTTTCTTTTAAAGTTACCCTCACTTTTGCTTCTCTTACGCCAAAGATGCTGAAAATCCCCTTATTTGCTTCTTCAATCACATCGATAACTACATCTTCCAGTTTCGCGTTTAGCTCGGCCAATGCTGCGTTAACTGCTTCATCAACACTTTTACCTGTTTTTTCTACATATTTCATGGTTATTCTTCCTTATCCTCATTCTTATTGTTAGAATCTTTCACCATCTTCTTTTTTTGAGACCTTCTCATGCTCTTTGTCATGTCCTTTTCATCAATTTCAAGCGGTTTTAGGTGTTTTTTAAAGTAAATTGAAAGGAAATACTGCTGCGCCATGGCAAGCAAGCTTGAAATTGTCCAATAAAGCGCCGCACCGTTTGGCATCTGGAACGCAAATATCAGGGTCATTAGCGGCATCATGTAAGTCATGGTATTAAGCTGCGCCTGTTGTTCTGCGCTTTGGTTTTGGCTGGTCCTTTGTGTCACCCAGCTTGAAAGGTAAGTTACCACCGCAGCCAAAATCGGGAAAATCCACAATTCGTTTAACTGGTTTAACTTCGGGATTTCACCAAGGTTTATGCCGAAAAAGTTAAAGTTCACCGCCTGATAACCCAACTGTCTTAAATTTTCAATTGCTGTCGGGTTATTCGCAAGGTAAATTTCGTTGTTTTGCGCAATCCCTGTTAAGCTATACAGTTCATTAATCTTTTCGATTGGCACGCCCACAATATACTGAAGGGGGTGGTAGATTACCTTAATTAGCGCAAACAATATCGGCAATTGGATTAAAAGCGGAAGACATCCGCCCATGGGGTTAATATTATATTTTTGATATATCTTTGAAAGCTCTAAATTCAGCTTTTCCCTGTCATCTTTATACTTCTTTTGAATTTCCGCGATTATTGGCTGAAGCTGCTGGGTTCTCATTAGCCCCTTTTGGGATTTGTATCCTAACGGAAACAGAATTATACGGGTAAGAATTGTAAATAAAATCAGGGCAATCCCATAATCGTTTACTAAATAATAAATATTCCTAATTATCCACCCTAGCGGTGAAACTATAAGGGTATCCCACAAATTAATTATCCTCCTCTTATTCTAGCAGGTCTACTCCGCCCTTTGAAAATGGATGGCATTTTAAAATCCGCTTTATAAAAAGAAAACCCCCCTTGAAAGCTCCGTACTTGGATATTGCAAGATACGCGTATTCGGAGCAGGTAGGATAAAACCTGCAGCAGGGTTTTTTTAGGGGCGATATAAATTTTTGGTAAAACCTAATCAATTTTAACAAAATCCACTTCATTCACATAAACCACTTTCAATAACGAGCTTTTCCAAATCCTTCAAAATATCTGAAAACTCGCTTTCGGCACATCTGGGCCGCGCAACTATCACAATATCGTGGGGCTTTGGTATTTTTCCTTCAACTTTCCTAAAACATTCCTTAATCCTGCGCTTTACTTTGTTTCTCACAACTGCGCTTCCCACTTTTTTGCTGACTGTTATGCCCACACGGTGACCTTGTTCCTGGTTTTTCCTATAATAAATAATCAAATTTTTTGAAACCGCTTTTCCGCCTCTTTTATACAGCCTTTGAAAATCCCTGTTTTGTTTTAAGGATATTGTTTTCATCATCTACCTCCTTAAAGAGGCGGCTTTTTTACGCAGACAAAACTTTTCTGCCTCTGCGTCTTCTTCTTGCCAAAACCTTTCTGCCGTTTCTTGTGCTCATTCTTTTCCTAAAGCCGTGAACCTTGCTTCTTTTCCTTCTGTTAGGTTGATATGTCCTTAACACAAAAACACCTCCCTTTACATATTAACTTATGACAAGACTGCCCCTATCATAGCGTATGATTAATTATATAAAAGTAAGACTTTTTTGTCAATATAAAAATTTCCTAAATAAATTTTACACCAAAACGGGTTTTGTAATACTTATAAAATTTTAAAAGTCATATTTATGAAAAATATTTCTTTTAAAAACTTGAATAATTTTCTGAAATTTGTTAGTATAATCTTGTTAACATTGTGGATAACACAATTTTATCCACAGCAGATTTTGGAAAAATACACAGGTTATCCACCAAAAATTGCGCCCGGAAAGTAAAAATTTATCTGGTTTTTGAATATTTATCAACAGTTTTCGTTGTTAACATAAAAATTTATCCACAATTGTGGATAAGTATGTTAATAACTCGACTACGAAAACAGGAGGAAACCCTATGAATTCCCGTATTAAAGAAATTTGGGAGATGGCGGACAGTTTAATTAAAGACTCCATGTCGCCGCTGCATTATAAGACATGGATTTCCCAAATTGAGCCATACAAAATCATAGACCAAAAATTTTACCTTCTTCTGCCGGACAAGCTGTTTGTGCCCATGGCAGCAAGGTTTTCCGACCTTATTAAAAACGCTTTGTATGAAGTAACCGGGGAAGAATATGAAATTGTTCTTTGCACCAGGGAAGATTTAGACGACATAGAGGAAAAGCAAAAGGAAAAGAGCAGCTCAAACGGAAGTTCCAGCAACTTTTTTGAAAAATACACTTTCGAAAATTACATTGTGGGCCCAAGCAACCGTTTTGCCCACGCCGCGTGCCTTGCCGTGGCGGAAGAGCCGGCAAACGCCTATAACCCGCTTTTTTTATACGGCGGGGTCGGGCTTGGGAAAACCCACCTTATGCACGCGGTGGGAAACTATGTAAAAAAGAAAAACCCAAAAACCAACATTGTGTATGTTTCAGCGGAGCAGTTTACCAACGAGCTTATAAATTCCATTAAAGACAACACCAACGAGGCTTTCAGGAATAAATACCGTTCCATTGACTTTTTATTGGTTGACGATATCCAGTTTATCGCGGGGAAGACCTCCACGGAAGAAGAATTCTTCCACACATTCAACGCCTTGCACCAGGCAAATAAACAAATAATTCTAACAAGCGACCGTCCCCCAAAAGAAATAAAAACATTGGAGGAACGCTTGAGAAGCCGGTTTGAATGGGGACTTATCTGCGATATCCAGCCTCCTGATTATGAAACCAGGATTGCGATTTTGCAAAAAAAGGCCCAGGATGAGGGAATAAATATTAGTAACGAAATCCTTGCCCTGATTGCGGAAAAGATTACCTCAAACATCCGCGAGCTTGAAGGGGTTTTTAACAGGGTAATCGCCTACCGCGGCTTAGTAAATAAGGAAATTACCATTGACGTTGCCATGGAGGCTTTGAAGGACTACAACATCTCAAGCGGCAGGCGGCAAATAACAACCGACTTTATCATTGAGTCCTGCGCGAAGTACTTCAGGCTAAAGCCTGAGGACATTAAAAGCTCCAAGCGCACGAAAGAGCTTGCCAACGCAAGGCAGATTGCAATGTATTTGTGCCGCGAGCTTACGGACTTATCCTTGTCAAAAATAGCGCAGGATTTCGGCAACAAGGACCACACCACCATAATGTACGGGATAAACAAAATTGAAAAGGCAATACAGGAAAATTACGAAACCAAAGTGGCGGTGGAAACCTTAATCCATGATATTAAAGGTGAATGATAAAATTTTTACATATCCACGTTAATAATTTGTGAATAACTTTTTCCCAAAAATTTTTTTTCACCTTTTTTTCACAACTTATAAACACTAAAAATCCCGTAAAATTGTGAAAAAATTAAAATATCCACCGTTTTTACAGGCCCTACTGCTGCTACTTGATGAATTTTTATAATTATTATACCCTCACCTTAAGGTAAGTGCGCAAACTACCATTAGAAAATTTTAGCAAAGGATTGATTTATATGAAAATATACTGCGATAATATCACATTATCGGACGCTTTAGGTATTGTCAGCAAAGCCGTTCCTTCAAAATCCAGCGTTCAGATATTAGAATGCGTGAAATTAGAAGCTAAGGGGAATAAGCTTACAATATCTGCCAACAACCTTGAGCTTGCCATAGAATGTAAAATCCAGGCGGACGT
>JAAYMJ010000227.1 GCA_012521455.1 Clostridiaceae bacterium | reverse complement strand
CGGGCTTTGTAACGAAAAACTTTTTATAAACCTCGTTAAATTCCGAAAAGTCGCTTATGTTTTTTAAAAAGCAAGTGGTCTTTATCACCTTGTCAAAGCCTGAATTTGCTTCCAATAAAATTGCTTCAATGTTTTTCATAACCTGTAATGTCTGTTCTTTTATCCCGCCTTCAACCACCTGCATGGTCTTGGGGTCAAGGGGGATTTGGCCTGACGTAAATAGCAGGTTTTCGTATATAACAGCCTGTGAATACGGCCCGATAGCGCTTGGTGCGTTTGGTGTGCTGATTTTCCTAATCACAAAAACCACCCTTTCTTAATTTATACATTCAATTTTATATCCTGCGTCAGTCAACGCCTTTTTAATCTGCTCAATATGCTCAAAATTCCTGGTCTCCAGCGCGATTCTTAAATAGCAGCCGTTTATGTCGGAGTTTTCGCTTGAGCGCTCATGGTGGACGGAAACTACATTCCCGCCTAAATCTGCGATAATTGATGAAACCCCTTTTAGCTGCCCAGGCTTGTCGATAAGTTCAATATTCATTATACAGCTTCTGCCTGTTTTTATCAAACCCCTGGATATTACCCTTGATAAAATGGTCACGTCAATATTCCCGCCAGATAGCAAACATACGGTTTTTTTGCCGCCAATGGGCAGTTTGTCAAAAAGGGCCGCCGCCACCGCTACCGCTCCCGCGCCTTCGGTAATCAGCTTTTGATGTTCAATCAAGGTTAAAATCGCGGTGGATATTTCATCGTCGGAAACCACGCATATGTCATCCACATATTTTTGGCACAATTTAAAAGTATGTACCCCAGGCTCTTTTACCGCGATACCGTCGGCAATCGTTGAAACGGTGCTTAAACACTGTATGTTTTCATTTTTGATAGAGTTATACATGCTTGCGGCGCCGCAGGCTTGAACCCCGTACACTTTAATTTTGGGGTTTAATTCTTTTATCGCAAAGGCAACGCCTGCAATTAGCCCCCCGCCGCCGATTGGCACAATTACCGCTTCCATATCAGGAAGCTGGTCTAAAAGTTCCAATCCTATGGTGCCCTGGCCCGCGATAACGTCTAAATCGTCAAAGGGGTGGATGAAGGTATAACCCATCTCTTCTTTTAGCTCAATCGCCTTTTTGTACGCGTCATCATATACGCCTTCCACAAGGCAGATTTCCGCACCGTATTTTTTTGTGGCCTCAATTTTGGAAATCGGCGCGTTATCAGGAAGGCATATGGTGCATTTTATGTTGTTTTTCTGCGCCGCAAGCGCCACGCCTTGGGCATGGTTTCCCGCTGAGCACGCCACAACCCCCTTTTGTTTTTCCTCAGGGGTAAGAAGGCTCATTTTGTTGTAACTGCCACGGATTTTAAATGAGCCAGTCACCTGCAAATTTTCGGTTTTTAAATAAATTTTTGAGTTTTCGTTTATATTTGGCGCGTAAATCAAATCCGTAGGACGGATTACATTTTTTAAGATGTATGCCGCTTGGTATATTTTGTCAAGGCTTAACATCATATTCCTCCAGTTGGTTATCAATTAAAAGCCTTCGTCTTATAAGACGAAGGCTGGAAAAATACATAATTTTATTATATATAATAATATTAAATTGTCAATTACTTTTATGAGTGGAAAAATATAAGTTTTTAAAAAAATCAAAAGCAAAAAGGACGCAGGGTCTTGCCCTGTGTCTTTTTTGTTATAAAACGCCAAAACCCCGTCACTTTTAGTCATTAACCAAATTGGTTTTTTATTAATATTATATAGAAGCAAATCAAAAAGATGGGAGGTTGTTTGATGGCACACCTTGACAAAACCAGATACCGATATGGGAATGAAAGGTTTAGGCGGATGTTTGAAAATACATTGGATAAAAATTTAGCGAGGGCAATTGATTTAGTCAACGAAGAAGGCTTATATTTTGGCACCTTTTACATCATAATGCCCCGCTTTTTTGAATACAGCTACTATGAAAAACTAAAAGCGAAACTTAAAAACTGCGTAAAAATATGTGAGGCAATTTTGGAAAACCGGGTTTTGGCAAACGAGGAACTCAAAGATACATATAAGTGGATGATTGAAACAGGTTTTTATGATGACGGGATGGACGACAAATTCGACGAGATGTTAGACAAAATTTGCGCAATTTACATACAAAACTACAATGATAAAAGCGTTTTAAGCATAATTTCCAACGCGATTTTCAAAAGAAACCGTGAAAAAAGGTGCAAACAAAACCTTCTATGGGCGTATTTCCAATGCAAGGATATAGACTGCCTAAAACATATATTAGGTTATATAAACTCCCCAAGAAAAGAAGATTACCTTTTGGCGGCGGAACTTTTGGGGATTAAGGAAATCGCCGACGACAGGGCGCAAAGGGCAAAACAGTATGAGGAATACAAAAAATGGCTTCAGGAAAATGAAGGGTATTTTTACTACACAGGTTATGAAAACCAGTTTTGCCAAAGCCCCAAGTATTTTGAAGTGGATGTGGAAGCAAAGTATTTGTGCAAAAAAATCTCCACCCACAATGCAGCGCCCCTTGAGCCTTTGAGCAGGTTTGAATTAAACGCCCTAACTGATTTTAGAAAGCTTGATGAAAAAACAAAAATTGCCCTTTGCGAGTATTCCCACAAAAAGAAAAACCAAAGCGAGTATGAGTGGGAAAAGTTTATCAAAAGCCCGATAGACGAACAAATCAGGGACGCGATAAAAAATAGGGGGATAATATGATATATATTGGCGGATATATGGCTGACACAGAAGCGTTAAGACTTCAAATCCCCCGCGGGATTGAAAGGCTGATATTTGATAAACTCGCAAACGGTGCGGGCAGGTATTCCTATGCCAATGAAGAAGAGCTGTATTTTGAAATCAGGCTTAGGGCGGAAATTATAAACGCCGCAAGGGAGCAAAGCCGTTCAGGGCTTAGGTTTTCAACCTTTAGGGACGCAAGGGTAAACCCCGCTTACTGGGAAAAAACCCGTGAGGGAGGATTTTTATTAAAGCGGGGGGTTAGCGCGGCTGTTGCTATAACCGATATTTTTAGAAACGGGCCAATGTACGCGACAGAATGCGCGACCGCCATTGTCATTATCTATTATAAAGCGCTTTTAAATATTTATAAGCCCGGACTTTTTGACAGGGTTTTTACCAATATTGAGCTTATGAACTGGCATTATCTGGATAGAAACTTGCGGGAAATAGGGGACATGGTTAGGGCTGCCGACTTCATTCCGGGGGACAGAAGATATTTTATGAACCCCGATGTAAACCCGCTAACCCCTGAACTTCAAGGCGAAAATGTAATCGATATGTCGGGCGGCTACTACTACGGCCACGATTTAGGGATAACTTCCGCAAGTGAAATAATCAAATTTTTAAATGAAAACAGGAAAGAGGGGGCCACAAGAAGCGCATACCTAATGGATTTAGTGGGAAGGCCCAATTTTAAACGCCTAGGAAACATTTATTTTCCAAATAGATAAAATTACATCAGCGCGCCAAATGCTGGCAAGTTAAAACAAAAACCCTGGATTTCGGGCTTTTTAAAAACAGGGGAAAACGCTTGCGTTGCCGTGTAGCCCTTTAAGGGTGTGGTTTTCAAAGCGCATGCCAAAAGCGGGTTTGCCCAAAACAACCCCAAAACGTTCGATAATGCGGTTGCAATCTAAGGCAAAGTTTTTACTTTGCCTTTTTTATTTAAAATTTATAAAAGCCCAAAAGGTTTCTTAATATGATTGAAGCTGCCTTGAAATTTCCCTGGCCACGCTTGTTAGCTTTTCAAAAGACTTTATGCGGTCAGAGAGAGGGTATATCCTGTCAATAACCTGGTCAGGAAGGCTGTAATAAAAATCCCGTGCTTGTTTGTCTTCCCTAATCAATGTATTAAAATCCTTATACTTTTTTGGCAAAAAAATCACCTCCCAATTTAGTATGAGCAATTGGAAGGCAATTTATGTTAAATTATTCAACAGTTTCGCTGCTTTCACTGTTTTGGGCACCAGCCGCGTCTTCATTTTGGGCTTGTGTTTGGTCTTGCTGGCTTTCTTGACTTGCTTTTTGGTTTGGCCGCTCTTCATCGTGCACTTCTAATTTTGAAACAGACACTTCGTAAGCTGTCTTTGTAACATATTCGTCCTCGCTAATTTTCTTTTGGTATTCCCTTGATTGAACCCTTCCCCAGATTGTAATCTTTTGGCCGACTTCAGCGTTTTCAATGTATCTTGCGTTCCTACCCCAGGCAATTAGGGGTATGTAATCCGATTTGTTATAAGCTCGGTTTACTGCAAGGAGAATGTCCGTGATTTCTCTGCCAAAAGGTGTTTTTCTGTAAACAGGCTTTTTGCAGATGTAGCCCGTTAGCACAATTTCATTGGGTGATTCCTCGGACTCAATTTGGTCAATAAGTTCAATATCCCTGACAAAAACGGTCAACAAAAGCTTGTTGCCAACATCGGAATAATTATTGTATGAACGAAGCTGCCCCTCAATCCTCACCTTTGTGCCAACGGTCAAATCCATGTTTTTAATAAGCCTTTCTGAAACTGTGATGGGTATATAATCATTTGTTTCGCTGAGTCTTTTTACCTTTAGGGTAAATTTATAAAAGCCTTCACCATATACCTCATGACTAAATTCCAAAGGGGTTTCGATTTCTCCTCTTAAAATTACATTGTTGTTATTATGCATTAATTACATCTCCTTTATCTTATTTACGTATAAGAAATATGTTTTTGTAGTGATTTTGTCCACACTCAATAGAAATTATATTCACTACAACCTGTCAATATAACATATTTTTATCATCTGCAACCTTACTTATTCTGCTTTTGTACTCCGTTTGGGTCGACTATGTAATTGTCCTTATAAATTAATTCAGATACCTTAACCAGCTCAAAATTTTTAGCTTTCAATGCTTTAATAATGTCGGGGAGGGAAGATGAAGTGTACTTTGTGCTGTTATGGAACAATAAAATCGACCCGGGTTTTGTCTTTTTCAAAACCCTCTCTAGCATTTCTTCTTTAGTAAGGTCTTTCCAGTCAAGACTGTCATTGATGCATATAAAAGTAAAAATCAAAACTTAAAAAAAACATTGATATTGTTATCGAGGATTTCAATTTTTTCAATCAAGGCATTGGTGATTAGCTTTTTGTCTTCTAATGTAAGTTTTTCAAATTTTTCCGCAATTATTCCAATGTCATTATAATTATCTTTTAAATTTTGTTCTTCCTTGATTTTATTCATCCTTTCGAGGATTTTTTGCTTTTTTTCTTCAAATTCATTGATTTTTTTGTTTATATACCCAATTAATGCGCCGTTTGATGAAGCAAGGTAATTTATAAGGTTATTAATATTATTCTCAATTTCAATCAAATTGAGTTTTAATTCTTTCAATTCTCTTGGCTCCTCAGCGGGAAGAGCTATGTATTTTTCTTCTTTGAGCCGTAATTTAATTATTTTTTCAATTTCATTCTCAACCTCTTTAAGCCTGTGGGTCTGGCCTTCGCAGCAGTGTAGATTTGTATGCCCGCGGCACACTAAATACTTATACCCATTTGCCGAGACCACGGTTAAGGCATAATTGCATTTACCGCACTTTACAAGGCCTGAAAGATAGGTGTGTTTTCCTTTTCCGCTGTTTTTTAACTGAAGGTTTTTTTCTAACTTTTTTTGGCATTTAATAAATGTATCGGAATTAATTATCCCATAATGCAGGGCTATTGACAAGGTCTTGCCTGCAATATTTTTAAATTTTCTTTCGTTTTTGCCCCGCGGGCCGTATAGATATAAGCCAAAACCGTTTATAAAGTCCTTTGGGTCATTGGTAATTACACAGCCCTTTTCTTTGTAATAGTCATAAATATCCGCGTCGCTTTTTACATAGACAGGGTTTTGCAAAATCCTGCTGATTTTTGCCGAGTCCCAGTTCCCGCCTTTTGGGGCTTTTATGTTGTTTTCGTTTAAATATTTGCTGATTTGGCCTAATGAATAGCCCTCATAGGCGTAAAGGTCAAACATTTCTTTTACAATTTCAATTTCATCCAGTTTTTCCTTGAGCCTTTTTGTTTTTTTGCCGTCAACTTTTACCTCTTCCTTTGTAAACCCAAATGGCGGGGGCCCTCCCATATAAAAACCTTTTTTTGCCCGCTCATAGTAATTGTCCTTAATCCTTTGGGCAATGGTTTCCCGCTCAAGCTGGGCAAAAACCATGGTAATGCTGAGCATTGCCCGCCCCATGGGGGTTTGGGTGTCGAACTTTTCCATTGTGGATATAAAGCTCACATTGTGCTCTTCAAAAAATGTCATCAAATTTGCAAAATCTAAAAGGGACCTTGAAATTCTGTCTAAGCGGTATATTATGATTTTATTAATCTTATTATTCTTTATGTCGTCTAAAAGCCTTAAAAATGCAGGCCGCTGTATGCTTTTCCCGCTAAAGCCCCTGTCAATGTATGTCTCATAATCCTCGCCTTTTAACTCCATGAGACAGTGCTTTATCTGGGTTTCAATGGATATGCTGTCCTTTTTGTCAATGGACTGCCTGGCGTAAATTGCGGCTTTCAATTTTGGCACCTTCTTACAAGGTGGCTGCTTTATTTAAGATTTTTTTTAAAACCATGTTCATTTCTTTTTGGTATTGTTTTTTATCATTTTCGCCAAGCTTTGGTTTTTTGCTCGTTACAATGTATTTTTGCTTTTTCATATACATCCTCCTTCTTTTTTTTAAAAGTATATGAAAAAGCAATGTTTAGTTATTACTTTACAGGCGCAAAAGTTTTCCTTTTTCCGCTTTAACAATCTTACCGCCAACATCCAAATAGATATCTAAATTAGACGGGTTATAAACCATGCTAAAGTCCGCTGAAAATTTTAAATTTTTAGAAGCTTTAATATAATCTGCAATTTCTATATTGGTGGCAAAATAAATATCGGGGTTTTCATAAAGCATTTTGCAAAACTCTTCAATTAAGTTAAAATTATTGTCATTATAAAATTCATAGGAATGGCCCCATACGTATAATAATTCCAAATTGTCCTTGTGATTGGGCAAAAGGAAGCGTTTTGCGTTTTCCAACAGATTGTCATTGTGGTGGCATGTGGCTTTCCACAAATAAAAATCCTGCGGAATGTCATAATTAAAAGATGAACCCACAATTCTTGAATACTCAATCCCCAAAGAGGGAAGAAGGCTTACTATTTCATCTGAATATGAGCCATACGGATAGCTCATGCCCCGTACAATGTAGCCGCATATGCTTTCTAGGTTTTTCCTGTCCTCAAGAATTTCTAAAATCACTTGCCCGATTGGCATATTTTCAATATACGGGTGGGAATATGTATGGCAGGCGATTTCATGCCCCCCGTATAATTCTTTTATTTCACTGCTTTTTACATAAGTATCCTTGTCCAGGTTTTTGCTGTTTAAACAAAAGGTGGCCTTAATTTTATACTTATTTAATATTTCAACCAAATCCCTGTCATAAACTTTTCCGTCATCATAGCTTAAGGTAACGCATTTTTTTAGGCCTTTTGGAAATCTCAAATGAATGTTTTGCATGGGCTTCTCCTTTTAATATCCAATTTCATAGTTTTTTTGTAAGAATACCATTATTTTTTTAATTTTTCAAGGGAAAAACATCGAATTTGAAAAAATTGTTTAATATTTATAAAAGAAACATTTATATAAATACCCTATTAAACGAAAAACCCGCTTTTATTCACCAAAATTGCGGTGTTTGCGCGCAGCAGGCTTTTTTCAAAATGAATAAAGGGAGCATATTTTGATATGCTCCCTTTTTGATTAATCTATAATATCGTAAACTACAGGCATGGTTGCGGGGATAAGGGTGTTTTTGCCCTCGCTGTCAGCCAACCAGATAAATACTTTAACCTGGCCTTTTGTATCACGCGCCAATCTCATTGACAAGCTCAAGTTTTCGGTTTCCCCGACTTTAGCGTTTATAAAGCCTGATTTTACTTCAACCAGTTTTCCTTCAGTGTCATATAGCGCCATTAGGGCAATTGATGGCTCATCCACAGCAGTATGATTTGTAACCTCAATATTTGAGGTAATAATTTTAGCTTCGGCTTCAAATTCTGTTCCAACTTCTACATGGTAGTTAATGTATGGGTCTGTATTTTCTGAAACAACTACCGTAGCTGTCACATACACATCGGAAATTGCCCCGCCGGGGATTCCGAAATTAGGTTTGCCGTCGGCGTTGTAATAAAGCTTTTGAACCCTTGTATGCCTGTCGGGGTTGTATAGCGGGTCGCCAGCTATATCCCTGTAACTTCTTGAATGGTAAACCACCAAATCGGTTTTACCGTCTTCTGCAACGGTGAAGGAATTGTGGCCAGGGCCATATTCAGAAGTTTTTTCGTTTGTAAACATTACAGGGTAGGGAACCTTTGTCCAGGACGCGGGATTTAATAAATCCGCGTCTTCATCAGCGTAAAGCAACCCTAAGCAGTATACAGCGCCTGTCGCAGATGCGGAAAAGGCTAGGTAGATTTTTCCGTCTTTCTTTAAAACCGCAGGAGCTTCTTCTACTTTTTCATTTTGCAATTCCCATGAATAATCAGGCATAGAGATTATAACCTGTTTTGAGTCAAGCTGGTTTGGGGATAGCATTTTCGCGATGATTAAGTAGGAAACACCGCTTGGCTTTTCAGCCCATACAAAATACCTTTCCCCGTTTGCTTCAAACACGGTTCCGTCTAATGAGAAGGTATCCAAATTCACGTTCATTGGCTGCGGATAGCTCCAAGGGCCTTCAAACGGGTCCTCGCTTGCGCATTCAATATAGTATGGCCTGATTTCCCATAGGGAATTCCTGCTTGCGGCAAAGTAAATGTACCATTTGCCGTCAAGGTAGTGGATTTCGGGCGCCCAAATGAAGTTTGACAATTGTCCTGAGGGGTTCTTCCTCCAGATTATTTTTTCAGTCTCGGGGTCTTTTAAGCCTTCAATGGTTTTTGCCCTTCTCAAAATAATCGCGTTGTAGTAGGGCGGATCCTGCGGGTTCATGTATGAGGCTGTAAAGTAGTAATAACCGTCGGTGTGTTTATAAATATGCGGGTCAGCGCGGTTTAAAATTAACGGGTTAGAATATGACGGTATATTAAGTTTTCCTTGAATTTCATAAGTTCCAGGGGTTGATAGCTGTTGGGGCGTTAGTTCATCCCAGATGATGTCCAATTCCTCATCTGTGTTGTTGTTATAATATACCCTCACAGTTTCAGGCAAGCTGGGTTTTACGCCAACTGTGGTATTTACGGTTATGTTTTCAAATTCCATGCTCTTAATTTCAACATTACCAGCAAGGCTTGCGATAACTGTGTCAAGCTCGCTTTGGGTTATGGGAAGTATGCTTAAGGATTTAATATTGCTTGGCAATTGGTAATTTTCTTCATATTGCAAATCAAGGTTTTCCAAATCAGAAACATTCGCCACAGCCCATTTGTTTTGGCTTTGGTTGTAGTAATATAGGTACCATTTGTCATCATCTATTGACTTTGTCACGAAAGCTTTGTTTGCGTTTTGTAAAATAGCGTTTTCATATGGCGTAAACGCTTCAGAAAGGGAAGAGGAGGCCGCCATATTTATGGTTCTTGAGGTTTGGTCGCCGAATACCAGGTAGTATTTGCCGCCATCATATATAATTTGGGAATCCATAATGTTTTTATTTGTAGAATAAAGCTGCTCGGTAGCGGCAAAGTTTTTTAAATCATCGGTTTTTCGCATGTTAATTTTTGCGTTTGACCAGTAGTAGATGTATTTTGCGCTTTCTTTGTCATATATAACTTTTGGCGAGAAGATATAGGAGTTATCAAAGGTAATGTTTTGTTCGTTTGTATAGTTTACAAGGTCCAAAGAATCCCAAACAATGATATTCCTTGAGTAGTTGCTGGGATAATCCACGCTTACAACGCCAAAGGTCCCGTCTTCTTTTCTGTAAATATACGGGTCAACAAAGCGCTTGTTTCTGTCGCCGTCAGTGGATGTCTTGGAATATAGAATAGGCTGGTCATTGTTTAACGGTATCCAGTTTAAACCGTCAAGGCTGTAAGCTAAATGCATAGCGTTTGTAAAATATGTGTCGCCCGTCTTATGATAAGCCATTATGTAAGCTTTAAACTCAGGCAATACCGTAAAGGTAAAATCCTTATACTCGGTATCCGTGCCATCGGTCACGGTTGCCCTGATTACTACCTCCTGTCGCCCTTCCTCATCCTTTGGCCTGATTACCTTTCCCTCATCCGTTAAATAATCAGGGTTAAGGGAAGTCCAAGTAATGTCAAGCCCAGAGGGGGTTTTTTCAGGAAGAGCCAAATCTTCATAAATTACTTTGGTTTTTCCAAAGTCTAGTTGGTATAATTCATCCTTTAAAATGTTTTGTTCAGGAATCACAATAATAAACTCCTTCGTTTCTTCGTATAGCAAAACATCAAACTGGTTATATTTTGAAACCCTTGCGGTAAGGATAATTTCCTTGCTGCCTTCGCCAGCGCCGGGCCGTTTTACAAGTGTCCCGTCATTTGCAAGGAATTCTTCATCGCTTGATGTCCAAGTTATAACCGTGTTGTTCACACCCGCGTTTGGCAAAGTTAAATTGCCTATTACATAGTTTGTATCGCCTAGATTAATGCTCTTTATGGTGTCTGCTACATCCTTTTTAGCTTGGGCTATATCTTTTTTGCTGTATTCTTCGGCTATTTCCTCAACGGAAAGCGCGCGGTTGTACACTTTAAATTCGTCAACATAGCCCTTTAAATAGGGGTCTGTTGTGAACTGGCTTTTTCCTATGTAGTTATTTAAATTCTCTCCTAAATCCCTTGGGTTTAGTG
>JAAYMJ010000226.1 GCA_012521455.1 Clostridiaceae bacterium | reverse complement strand
TACATTGACAATTATTTTAAAAAATACCACAAGGTAAAAGAATACATGGACTCAATTATTGCGTCGGCAAAAGAAAAGGGCTATGTTACCACCCTCTTTGGAAGAAGGCGCGCAATCCCTGAGCTTTATTCATCCAATTTCAACGAGCGTTCCTTTGGCGAAAGGGTTGCGCTGAACACGCCCATTCAGGGGACAGCGGCGGATATTATAAAAATCGCTATGGTAAGGGTGTTTGACAGGTTAAACAAGGAAGTTAAAAAATCAAGGCTGATTTTACAGGTTCACGACGAATTAATTGTGGAAGCCCACAAGGATGAAGTGGACAAGGTTGTGGAAATTTTAAAGACTGAAATGGAAAACGCGGCAAAATTGAAGGTGCCGCTTGTGGTGGATATAAAGTGCGGGTACCGTTGGTATGATACTAAATAGGAAGGGTTTTTTATGGTTATAGGCTTAACCGGCGGAAGCGGCAGCGGGAAAACCACCGCTGCAAAGTTTTTTGAAAAAATGGGCGCGAACGTCATAGACGCGGATAAAATCGGGCACGAAATTTTAAAAAGAGGCGATGTAAAGGAAAAAATCAAAGAAGCCTTTGGAAGCGGAGTTTTTGACCGTTTCGGGGAAATTGACAGGAAGGCTTTGGGGAAAATTGTCTTTAACGATGAAAAAAAGCGCTCATTATTAAATGAAATTACGCATACTCCTATAAGGGATGAAATTTTAAATAGAATTGGCAAAAAGGGGGACTGCGTTTGGGTAATTGACGCGGCGCTGTTATTTGAAACAAATATGGATAAAGCCTGCGACATTGTTTTGGCAATCACATGCCCGAAAGAATTAAGGGTTGAACGGATTAAAAACAGGGACAACGTGGATGAGGATTTGGCGGTAAAGCGGATAAATTCCCAAATGAGCGATGAGAAACTTATAAAAAAATCCCATTATCATATAGAAAACAACGGAAGTGAAGAAGAATTTTTAAGAAAGTTAAATGATTTTTGGACAAAAATTGTGGCCGGAGGATGTTAGGTTGAAGGTTTTGTTTTTAAGAAAAAGGGTTTTGATTGTTTTAATTTTCATATTTATTTTGTTTTATATATTTATGCTTGTTTGTTACAACCTTTTTCCGTTTAAATACAGGGATATAATTGAAAGGGAAGCAAAAGCCAATAATTTGCCGCCGAGTTTGATTGCGGCGATAATCAAAGCTGAAAGTAATTTTGTGGAAACCGCCATATCGAAGGCGGGGGCTAAAGGCCTTATGCAGATTACTGACGAAACAGCCCGCTACTGCAGCGAAAAGGCGGGGATTTATGATTATGACTTGTTTTACCCCGAACACAACATAAAAATGGGGGCTTGGTATTTTAATTTCCTGCTCTCTAAGTTTGAGGGGGACATTAAACTTGCTTCCGCCGCGTACAACGCGGGGGAGGGGAATGTGAGGCGGTGGTTAAACGACAAGTCTTTGACTGATGAAGAAGGAAATCTTGTAAAAATACCCTATCCTGAGACAAAAAAGTATGTTTCAAGGATAAGTATATATAAAAAGATTTATGATATTTTGTATTAAAAAATAAAAAAGACAG
>JAAYMJ010000225.1 GCA_012521455.1 Clostridiaceae bacterium | reverse complement strand
TTTGGGATTTTCACCGACATAGAACGCGCCCAAAAATGCAAATTTGAGCTTTCCAAAGAAAACAGCACATTTTTGACAAAACCATTATAAAAACATCAAAATATTTAAAATTAATGAATAAAACCCATACCTCCTGTCAAAAATCTTAATACCAAGATTTTAAGGAGGTTTTTTCTTTGGCTAAAAAATTAATTACAGCGCTATTGGCAGGCTTTGTAATTACCGTTTCCATTTCAGCTTACAGCCATAAAATTTCCGAAAATTTAAGGCAAAATATAGTAAGACTACATATTGTAGCCAACAGCAATAGTGAAGATGACCAAAACCTAAAACTTAAAATCCGCGACAAAATTATTGAAAAAATGGCGCCAGTCTTTGACGGGTGCGAAAATATAACACAAACCCGCCAAAAAATAAAAGAAAATTTAAGCGAGATTGAAAAAATCGCCAACGGGGAAATAAAAAATAACGGGTTTTCATATACCGCCAAAGCCTATTACAAACTAGAAAAATTCCCCACAAAAACCTATGGGGACATTACCTTGCCTAAAGGTGAGTATGAGGCGGTTATCGTAAAATTGGGGGACGCAAAAGGCGAAAACTGGTGGTGCGTTATGTACCCGCCCCTATGCTTTGTGGACTCCACAAAGGGGGTTTTGCCTGAAAAATCAAAAGAATATTTGAAAGAAAATTTAGGGGATGAGGAATACAGTATCATAACCCAAAGCAAGGACGGAAAAATCCCTGTAAAATTAAAATTCAAATTCCTTGAAATATTCGGCTGATATAGGATTAATATAAAAAATATGCGGCTACGGCCGCATATTTTTTTACTGCTTTTTTCCATGCCGTAAATTTTTTGGATACTGCCTTGGAATTTGGCATATAATTTAATTAAAAAGTTAAATTTCAAGAAATTTTGTCTTGACAAAATTCTAATTTTATTGTAGTATAAATAAGCGTCGAGCGCATGCTGCCGTAGCTCAGCAGGCAGAGCACTTCCTTGGTAAGGAAGAGGTCAGCAGTTCGAATCTGCCCGGCAGCTCCATAAAGGCTAAAATACGAAAGTATTTTAGCCTTTTTTTATTTTTGTAGCCTTAAGCTTTATATTGCCCAAAGCAAAATATTTTTTGCCGTAATGAAGGAAATTTACGGGTTCCAATATGCGGTGTTACACAATCCCACAATTCCCTTTCATACTTACCCCCTGCCCCCGCGCGGTAACTTCCTTTGATATTATAACTAAACGGGGCAATTTAAATAAAAAAGGCGCAGTTTTGCGCCTTTTTTCACCGCCTTTTAATAAGTGTAAACCACATTTACCGTGGCTGTAATCTTTATTTCCCCGCCGGTAATCGTTGAAGTTTCGCTTTCCTTTGCCACATACGCTGATTCATTATATGCTCCAGTTTCATATACCGTCACAGAGTTTTTTGACACTGATATTGTTTTTACCTTTAGTTCCTTCAACCCGAAGGAATTTTTAATAATTTCCGCCTTGTCCTGGGCGTTTTCCGCCGCTTTTTCAAGGGCCTCTATATAAAGTTTATTTCTTTTTTCTTCGGACAAGCCAAACCTGACATTATTTAAATCATTAACCCCCATCTCAACGGTCAAATCCACAACTTTCCCGGCCATGGAAACGTCGGTTAGCTTTATCTGAATGTAATGTATCATCTCATAACCCTTAAAAACCCTTTCCCAATCATAGGTGCCGTTATAATAAATTCCCGTGTAATAATCCCGTTTTACATACTCAAAAACTTCCCTTGTGTCGTAGGTTGTGGTTTTAATATATTTTTCATCAACCCCAAGGTTTTTAATCCCTTCAACTACCGCGTTCATCTTTTTGCGGTTTTCTTCCTGCATTGCTTTAAAATCCATGTTCTGTGTCTTAATACCTACGGTTATGTATGCCTCATCCACTTCGGTAATTATGGTGTAGCTTCCCTCTACCGACAATGTGCTTTTTTCTTCTTCAGCGCTTGCAATCATCGAAAATGCGTTAAAAATTAAAAGTACCATTACTAGCATTGATAAAAACCTTTTCATAATTTAACCCTCCTAAATTTTTACCTGCATTTTAGATGTTTAAAAAACGAAATTTGTTCCCAAAAAGTTCCTGACATATATTCCCTGAATATATTTTACAAAAACAATGTTAATATAAAAAAGGCGCTGACAATTAAATAACAAATATAAAAAAGCAGCCGTTGGCTGCTTTTTTTAGCTTATTTTGCTATTTATAAAATTAAAAAACTCCGTTTCGCTGAGAATTTTAATACCAGTGCTATCCTTATACGAAAAGGCTTTTTTTAATTTCGACGACATCTTTCCCCATTTTTTATAGGCATACACGCTTTCATCGCTTAAAATCAAAAAATCCGTGTCCTTTGTGACATAATCCTGCACGAAAGCCCCAAGGGAAGATAACTTTTCATAAACTTCATATCGGCTCAAATTCTTAAAGTCCCCGCTTACGGCGATTTTCCTCCCATCCAAAACCCCGCCCGCCTTGGGGGCAAAGTTTTTGGCGCTTGCATACTTTTCCTTATGTACGGGCTCTTTTATGTGGTTAAAAATTATTTTAACTTCCCCGGTTTTTGCGCAGTCGCAATCTTTAATATAGCTATCAATGTCAAAGCCGTTATTGAGCGCATAAAGCGCGATTTCCGCGCAGGCTATAGCGTCGCTTTTCGCATTGTGATGGTTAAGCTTTACCCCTATGTGGGCGCTTATAGTATTAAGCCTGTGATTGTTAAGTTCTGGAAACAACTTCTTGCTCAATTCACAGGTGCAAAAATATTTTAATTTTAAAGGCTTTAAATTGTAATACTTAATTAAGCTCTTTAGAACCGCTATATCAAAATTTGCGTTATGGGCGCAAAGGATGTTTCCCTCAATATAGCTTAATACCTCATCAAAAACCTCATTAAAAAAAGGCGAGTTTATGCACGTTTCTTCCGTCATTTTGTGAATTTGGGTGTTATAGTAATTAAAATAAAAGGGCACGGGCTTTATAACCCATTCTTTTGACTTTACAACCCTGCCGCCTTCAATTACCGCAATACCCAAAGAACACGCGCTTGTAAAATTCTGGTTTGCCGTCTCAAAATCAATTGCCACAACTTTCATCAAAAAACCATCTGCCTTATGTTTTTTTTGCCTTAAATACGTCAATATTTTCAACGGTGTACATAATCCCCGAAACCAGTGTAAAGAAGGCCGCAACAGCCATAACCACATTGGCTACGGTGAAATTATAAATATAAAAGTTTTTAAACAATATCCCTGCCAAAACCGCAAAAATCTGCAAAACCGTCTTAACTTTTCCCCACATTCCCGCAGCTATAACCTTTCCTTCCGCAGTTGCAACCACCCTTAAGCTTGTAACATATAGCTCCCTTGCGATAATAATCATGGCGGAAATTATAGACACCTCATTTTGGTCCACCATACAAATAAGGGCGCCAATTATCAAAATTTTATCCGCCAAGGGGTCCATAATTTTCCCAAAGTTAGATATAATATCAAGCTTTCTTGCCAAATACCCGTCAACAAAATCGGTAAAGGAAGCTATTCCAAAAACAAGCGCCGCCAAAATATTAAAATAAGGTAGGTTTAAGCTATAAAAAACCATGAAAACGGGAACTAAAGCAATCCTGATAAGGGTTATGGTATTTGCTATGTTCACAATAGCATCTCCCCTGCCAAATCATAATCCAGGCAAGAATTAATCCTCACCTTTACAAAATCGCCGGCTTTAATATCGGACAACGCCCCAAAATACACCTTCGGGTCAATATCAATGCTGTCGCGGTAGCTCCTGCCGTAGTAGAGCGTCCCGTCAAAGCCCTCAACCAAAACAAGCAAATCTTTTCCAATAAACTCCTCATTTTTTTCTATATGGATTTTATTTTGAAGTTTCATGATTTTCCTAAAGCGGGCCTCTTTCACCCTTTTGGGGATTTGCCCTTTTAATTTCGCCGCGGGCGTATCCTCCTCTTTTGAGTAGGTAAACACACCCAGCCTGTCAAACTTTGCTTCTTTTACAAATTCGCAAAGCTCCAAAAATTCTTCTTCCGTTTCCGTCGGAAAGCCCACAATCAAAGATGTCCTAATAGCAATTCCCGGGATTTCCCGGCGTAGTTTTTTAATTAAATTAACCAGGCTTTCCTTTGTTGTACGCCTTCCCATAAGCTTTAGTATCCTGTCGTTGCAGTGCTGGATGGGAATGTCCATGTATTTAACGATTTTATCATTGTTTTTAAATGTTTCAATTAAATTATCGTCAATTTCCTCAGGGTAGGAATAGTGAACCCTGATCCACTCTATGCCCTCAATTTCAGAAAGCCTTTCTAAAAGCTTTGCTAACTTTTTTTCACCGTACAAATCCACGCCGTACCTTGTGGTGTCCTGGGCTATTACAATAAGCTCTTTAACGCCGCTTTTTGCTAAAGCCCTTGCTTCTTTTATTATATCATCAATTTCACGGCTTCTGTATCTTCCCCGAAGTTTTGGGATAACGCAATAGGTGCAAAAGTTGTCGCAGCCCTCGGCTATTTTTAAAAAGGCGCTGTAAGCCGGGGTGGTCAAAACCCTCTCTGAGCCTGTGTATTTAAAGTTTATATCCCCAAGCCGCTTTT
>JAAYMJ010000224.1 GCA_012521455.1 Clostridiaceae bacterium | reverse complement strand
CTTCTTCCCCTATATTATAGCTTTCATGGATTAAAAAATCAAACTGGCTTCTTAAGTTTATAAGCTTTAAATAGGCGTCGCTTTCGGGAAGTCCGCTTTTTTTGCGGCTCATAACTTTAATATCAAGATAAATCATAACCATAACACGATAAACAAAATAAAATATGATAAAGATAAATATATACGAAACCGCCTTCGTTATGTATTGCAACATAACCATCCCCTTTTTTGTTTTGTAGTTTATCCCCTTTAAAATCGCAAGCAAATTAAAATTTATAGTAGTACTCCTAAATTAGGGCAATAAACGGGATTTATATGTTAAATTATAACACTTTAATTCCCCAAAGAAAATAAAATTTTTATTTGTTAAAAAAGCTATGGGCAAAAAATGCCCATAGCTTTTTATTCCCTTTCTTTGCGCCTTTTTATAACCTTAAGCCGGGTAAACTCTTCCCTGTCCTTTTCTTCCAGCGCGTTTTGAATGGTTTTTACTAGTTCCTCATACTTTGGTATGGTTATATTTTTTAAGGCGTTTGCCCGCTTTTGGGTCTTTTTTATGTTAATCGCTAACCGGTAGGCCGCGTTTTCAATCATGGCAAGCTCCAGCGTGAATTTTTTAACCTTCTCAAACTTCTTCCTTGCCTCATCCAGTGCCGCGGTTGAGGATAAAAGCCCGTACATTGCCACGTTTTCCTCATCTTTTAAGTATTCCACAATGGGGATTTCCACCCCCATGATACTGCGGGCCTTAATAGTTATATCCTCCTCAATGGGTATGGCCCGGGAGATTTGTTCCACCGAAGCTATGCCCATCATCACATTTGCGTGCTGAAGGGCAAGATACGCCTCTTTAAATGTTTTTTCAATATTTTTTTGAATGTCGTCGGCAATATCGATTAGCTCCATAATCTCGCGGATTAGGATATTCCGCTTTTTGTCCAAAAGCTCATACCCCAGCTTTGATAATTCCAAGGTATTTTTTGCGGCAATTAAATTCCCCTTTGTGGCAAAAACTGTCTCAGCCATAAGAACCTCCTTTTGCCAAGGTTATGGCATTACTTTTCTTCCTTTGGGTAGTATTTGTCCAAAATCTTTTCGTCAATCCTGTCAAGTTCCTCACGGGGAAGGATTTTTAAAAGTTCCCATCCCAAATCAAGGCTTTCGTAAATGCTGCGGTTTTCGTTTTTGCCCTGGCGGAGGAACCTGTTTTCAAATTCCCGCCCAAATTCCATGTATTTTTTATCTATGCTTGATAGTTCATCTTCCCCGATTACCGACGCTAAAGCCCTCACATCCGCAACTTTCGCGTAGGCCGCGAAAAGCTGGTTTGCAACATCGGGGTGGTCTTCACGGGTGTATTCCTTGCCGATACCGTCTTTCATTAGCCTTGAAAGGGAAGGAAGCACGCTTACGGGAGGATAGATATTTTTAGAGTTTAAGCCCCTGTCTAAAACAATCTGCCCTTCCGTAATGTAACCTGTAAGGTCGGGAATGGGGTGGGTAATATCGTCGTTTGGCATGGTCAAAATGGGGATTTGGGTAACGCTGCCCTTTGCCCCTTTAATTATCCCCGCCCTTTCATAAATTGACGCAAGGTCGGAGTATAGATAACCTGGATACCCTTTCCTGCTTGGGATTTCGCCTTTTGAGGATGAAATTTCGCGGAGGGCCTCGGCGTATGAAGTCATGTCAGTTAAAATTACCAAAATGTGCATTCCCTTGTCAAAGGCCAAATATTCCGCCGCCGTGAGCGCAGCCCGGGGCGTTATAATTCTTTCCGCCACAGGGTCGTTTGAAAAGTTTAAGAACATAACCACCCTCTCAAGGGCGCCGCTTTCCTCAAAAGTCCTCCTAAAGAAACTTGCCACGTCGTTTTTAACGCCCATGGCCGCAAACACAATGGCAAAATTTTCGTTTTCCTCATTTGAAATTTGGGCCTGGCGCACAATTTGCGCCGCTAATTGGTCGTGGAGAATGCCGTTTCCTGAAAAAATGGGAAGCTTTTGCCCGCGGATTAGCGTCATTAAAACGTCAATGGATGAAATCCCGGTTTGGATAAAGTTTCTGGGGTATTCCCTGGATACCGGGTTTATGGCGCTCCCGTTTATATCCCTTTTAACTTCGGGATAAATGGGCCCAAGCCCGTCAATGGGTTTTCCCGTGCCGTCCAAAACCCTGCCTAAAATTTCCCCCGATAGAGGAATCATCATGGGTGTTTTTAAAAAACGGGCGCGGGTATTGGTTAGGGAAATGTTGTTGGTTTCTTCAAAAACCTGCACAACCGCCCTTTTGCCCGTGATTGCGATAACCTGGCCCAGCTTTTTTTCACTGTTGTTTACGGTCAATTCCACAATTTCCTCAAAGGATACGTCCTCTACTCCGTCTACCACAACCAACGGCCCGTTTACTTCCTTTATCCCCATATATTCGATTGCCATAAGAACCTCCATCCGTCCAAACGGACTCAAAAAGTTTTAAAATGGATTAAAAAGTGCAAAAAGGGTTAATTTTGTATTAAAAAACCTCAAAAAAGGCTTATATTGCAAAGAGTATATAAGTTTTTACATAAAACGCCACAAAAACATTCAAGCCTAATAACTTAAATAACCCGTTCATTATATTAAAAGCTATTTAAGAAAGCAATTAAATAGTAAAAAGATATTTTAAAAAGCTTTTAAGAAATCTTTGTTTAAAACCTGCATTAATTAAGGCTATAACCACTAAAGGCAAACTCACGCAATTAAATTTGTGTGTTTAGCATTTTTTCATAAAAATCGTCGATTTTTTTGATATATTCATCAAACTTTTCCAACTCGTCGTTTTTAACTTCGTATTTCATGGAAATTACCGCATCAAAAATGCCGTCGGCTTTTAAGTAGCTCATGGGAATTCCCAAATCCGTAAGCCGTTTTGCCTTTTCATAAAGGTGAAGGATAACTTCCATCATCCGCTTTTGTTTTATAAGCGGGACATAGGTGTCCGACGGGTGGTACGCGTTTTGCTGAACAAAGCCCACCCTGATTACCCTGGATATTTCCAAAATCAGCTTTTGCTCGTCAGGGAGAACGTCGCTTCCGATTAGTTTTACAATTTCCATGAGTTTGCTTTCCTCATACAAAAGCCTCATGATTTCAGACCTCATTACAACAAAATCCTCGGAAACGTTTTCCCTGTACCAGTTAGTCAAATCGTCAACATATTCGCTGTAACTTGTCATCCACTGGATTGCCGGATAGTGCCTGGAGTAAGCCAAGTTCCTGTCCAAAGCCCAAAAGCACCTTACAAAGCGTTTGGTATTTTGGGTTACAGGCTCTGAAAAGTCCCCGCCTTGTGGCGATACCGCGCCGATTATGGTTATGGACCCTTCCGTACCGTTTAGGTTTTGAACATAGGCCGCCCTTTCATAAAAGGCTGAAAGCCTTGATGAAAGGTACGCAGGGAAGCCTTCTTCCGCTGGCATTTCTTCAAGGCGTCCCGAAATTTCCCTTAACGCTTCCGCCCATCTTGAAGTGGAGTCGGCCATGATTGCCACATGGTATCCCATGTCGCGGTAGTATTCCGCAATTGTTATGCCTGTGTAAATGCTAGCTTCCCTGGCCGCAACAGGCATATTGGAGGTGTTGGCGATTAAAACCGTCCTTTCCAAAAGCTTTTTCTTGGTTCTTGGGTCCACAAGCTTTCCAAAGTCTTCCAAAACCTGGGTCATTTCGTTTCCCCGCTCGCCGCAGCCAATGTAAACTATGATATCCGCGTCGGACCACTTGGCAAGCTGGTGCTGGGTCATGGTTTTGCCTGTCCCGAACCCCCCGGGGACCGCGGCGGTGCCGCCTTTCCCTATGGGGAACAGGGTGTCGATAACCCTTTGCCCTGTAACCAGCGGCTTATTTATTTCCTGCCTTTTTTTAATTGGCCTTGGTATTCTTATTGGCCATTTCTGCATTAAGGTAATTTCTGTGACATTACCCTTGTTGTCTTTTACCTTTAAGATGGTGTCGGTGATTTTGTACTTTCCGCTTGGTTTTACTTCAATCACCACTCCTGCCACATACGGCGGGACCATAACTTTGTGCACGATTGCGCCGCTTTCGGGGACTTCGGCGATAATCGCGCCGCCTTGCACCATATCCCCTTCTTTTGCCAAAATGTTTACATCCCAAAGTTTTTGGGTGTCAAGGTTTTCAACCTGCACCCCCTGGACGATAAACGCCCCGTTTAGCTTTTCTATTTCATAAAGCGGGCGCTGGATCCCGTCAAAAATATTGCCAATTATCCCGGGGGCCAAAGTTGCGGACAAGGGGACATTTAACCCTTCCACTTTATCCCCCACGCGAAGCCCGGTAGTGGACTCATAAACTTCGACAACCGCGTATTCGTCGTTTAATTCGATAACTTCACCAATCAGCCTTTTTTCCCCGACGGCGACCATCTCATGCATTTTTAAGTCCTTGTTGTCACGAACCTTCACTACCGGACCATTTATCCCGTAGACATAGCCCTGCATATAATCCTTCCTTTCAGGCAGTTTAAGAAAACCACATTATTACCAGTCAATCCTAAGCGCGTTGAAGTTTTCGATTTGCTCATTAAGCGCGCGCATATAGGTGTGGTCAATAACATAGTTTTTGCTGGGGACACAAATCCTTGCCCCTCCAATGAAGCCCTCGTCGCAAAGCACCACATTTTTCACGCCTAAATCGTCCATTAAGCCCTCATCGGATTTATCAAGGTACACAATGATATTTTCATCCAATTTTTTTGCCTCATTTACCAAACCTAAAACCCAGTTTTTATACTCACCGCTTTTTTTGTACTCATAAATCCTTTTTGTGACATTTTCCACAATCTGCTGTTCTAATTCATCCCTTCTTTTAATGAGCTGTTTTTTAGCTTCAATGGAGGCGTTTGAAATCTTTTCCTGCTTTTCCCTTTGGCTTTTATGGGTTTCTTCCTGAATTTTTTCATATGAAGCTTTCAATGCGCGGATTTCGGCCTCTTTTAGGGCGTCTTCCACTACTTTTTTGGATTTTTCTATAATCTCATGCCTCTTTCTTAAAGCGTCGTTTAAAACCGTATGGGTCATATGCTCTAATTTCCTATTGATATCCATAACTATCCCCCTTAAAGCTTTACTCCGATGGCCTCT
>JAAYMJ010000223.1 GCA_012521455.1 Clostridiaceae bacterium | reverse complement strand
CCACCGGTCAGGTTAAAGGTGTATATACAAATCTTAAAACCCGTTTTATCTTTCAAATTTTTTATAAAGTGGCCGCAAGGTTCTTGCAATACTTAAGACAAATCGACAAAATCAGCAAGTTCGTTGAAAAGCAGCTTCACCAGTCCATGAAAAACAAGGAACTCTTGCAGTTGTATGACCTTGAAAAGAGCTTGGTTTACTTTTCAACATCACTAAAAGCCAATGAAGTGACGTTGGAAAAAATTTATAGGGGGCGAGTGATAAAACTATATGAAGAAGATCAGGACCTATTAGAAGACGTGCTTATTGAAATCAGGCAAGCTATTGAAATGAGCCAGATTTACTCGACTATTTTAAGCAGGACTATGGATGCTTTTTCATCAATCATTTCCAACAATTTGAATTTTGTAATGAAGTACCTTTCGTCAATTGCGATAGTAATTTCAGTCCCCAATCTGATTGCAGGAATTTACGGTATGAATGTTGATATCCCATTCCAGCACGGACAGTATTCCTTTATTATTCCTATTGTTATATCCCTGATTTTAGCCATAATTACGGCAGTTAGTCTTTATAAACACAAATTGTTTTAATGAGGTGGGAAATTGAGTGATAATATGAACGCAAATCTTTTGGATAAAACTTTGGTTGAATTAAGGCAAATGGCCAAAGATATGGGACTTAAGGGAGTTACTTCGCTGAGAAAGCCTGAGCTTATGAAGCTTATTGTGGATAATTTAAGCAAAGATGAGCAAAATAAGGAAGACGGAAAAAACAACGAGGCGAAAAAGGAAAATAACAAGAAAACCCAAGAGAAGGAACAGGAAGAACAAAGCGCGGACTCTGCTAACCAGGCAAAGACAGAAAAGCCTGAACAGGAAAAACAAGCTGAACAGGTTGAGGGCGTGCTTGAGATTTTGCCTGATGGTTTTGGGTTTTTAAGAGGGGAAAATTACTTAAGCGGGCCTTCCGACGTTTATGTTTCCCCCACGCAAATCCGGAGGTTTAATTTAAAGACGGGGGATTTTGTGTCGGGAAAGGCAAGGCTTCAAAAGGACACTGAAAAATTCAGGGCGTTAATTTATGTTGACACGGTAAATGGGGACCCGTTAAATGTCAGCATTCAGAGAAAGCCCTTTGACTCGCTTACCCCTATTTATCCTATGGAGAGGATAAGGCTTGAAACCACCCAAAACGGGTTTGCCATGCGGCTTGTGGATTTAATCGCGCCCATCGGCAAGGGCCAGAGAGGGTTGATTGTGTCCCCTCCCAAAGCGGGAAAGACTTCTTTGTTAAAGCAGATTGCAAAAAGCATCAGCGAAAATCACAAGGAAATGAAACTTATTGTTCTTTTGATAGATGAACGCCCCGAAGAAGTTACCGATATGCAGCGGTCCATTGACGGTGAAGTGATTTACTCCACCTTTGACGAGCTTCCGGAACACCACATTAAGGTGGCTGAATTGGTTTTGGAACGGGCCCAAAGACTGGTGGAGCACGGCAAAGACGTTGTAATTTTAATGGATTCAATCACCAGGCTTGCACGGGCGTATAATTTGTCCATCCCTTCAAGCGGAAGGACACTGTCCGGCGGCTTTGACCCAAGCGCCCTTCATAAGCCCAAGAGGTTTTTTGGCGCGGCAAGAAATATTGAAAACGGCGGAAGCCTTACAATTTTAGCAACAGCCCTTATTGAAACGGGAAGCAGAATGGACGACGTTATTTTTGAAGAATTTAAAGGCACGGGGAATATGGAATTGCATTTGGACAGGGAACTTCAGGAAAAACGGATTTTCCCGGCTATTGATATATACAAATCAGGAACGCGCAAAGAAGAACTTCTGCTTACGCCCGCCGAGCTTGAGGCGGTGTGGTCAATAAGAAAGGCTATGAGCAAACTCTCCAGCGCGGATGTTATTGAGTCTATTATTCAAAAATTAATTTCTACAAAAAACAATCAAGATTTTGTTGAATCTATAATAAATTCCTTCAATAAAAAATAAGTCTTGCATTTTTCAAAATCCTGTGTTATAATCAATCCGTTAATTTTATAGATAGCTTTTTTTGGTATATTTTATTTAGGCTTATTGGCACATTCAGGCTAGGATAAAGAAAGAGGTGATGATGGTGAAAGCAGGAATACACCCAAATTATGAAAAGACAACTATCAAGTGTGCATGCGGGAATGTTATTGAAGTGGGTTCTACAAGAAAGAACATAAGCGTTGAAGTGTGTTCTCAGTGCCATCCTTTTTTTACAGGTAAGCAAAAACTTGTAGATACAGGCGGCCGTGTTGAAAGATTCCGCAGAAAATTCAATATCAAAGAAAATTAAAAGAAGCTTTCAAAGCTTCTTTTTGTTTTATGTTGAAAAATTTACAAAAAACATGTATCATAAACACGTATTTTTATATAATTTTATTTTACTAATTTTATATAATAAAAGCTTTAAATTTTTAAAGAAAAATGTTATAATAAACTAATTAATACATTTTTTATTGCAGTAATTTGTCAAAATAAACGAAAATATGGAGGATACAGGCTTGGACAAAGTTTTACCCATAGGTATGGAAACCAATGATTCATATATTTTGTCAGTTAGGGAAATTAATGATATAAAATCAAAAGAAACGGGGCAGGCCCCAAAAGCGTATCTTCGGACTTTTGGGTGCCAGCAAAATGAAAGCGACTCTGAAAAAGTTTTGGGCATGCTGGATTTAATGGGGTATGAAATCACCGATGACATAGAAAGCGCGGATGTAATTTTGTATAACACCTGCGCGGTTAGGGAAAACGCGGAAAACAGGGTGTTTGGGATTTTAGGGCCGTTAAAGGGGCTTAAAGAAAAAAAGCCCGACCTTTTAATCGGGATTTTCGGCTGTATGGCCCAGGAAGAAGGGGTAAGCGATATCATAAAACAAAAATACCGCCATGTAAACATGGTTTTCGGGACCCACGCCCTTCACAAATTCCCGCAAATCTTATACAGGGCTATTACCGAAGAAAAAATAGTAATCGATACCTCGGATAAGGAAACCGAAATCGTGGAAGGTATCCCCACTTTAAGAACAGGCGGGGCAAAAGCCTGGGTTTCAATTATGTATGGATGTAACAATTTTTGCTCATACTGTATTGTGCCATATGTAAGAGGCAGGGAAAGAAGCAGGAATAGAGAGGACATACTAAACGAAGTAAAATCCTTAAAAGCTGAAGGGATAAAAGAAATAACCCTCCTTGGGCAAAACGTGAATTCCTACGGGAAGGACAAGTACCCTGACTACGGCTTTGCGGAGCTTTTGGAGGATGTTGCGAAAACCAAAATACCAAGAATCCGCTTTATGACAAGCCACCCCAAGGATATTTCCGACAAGCTTTTGGAGGTAATGAGCAAATACCCAAACATTGCAAAACATCTCCACCTTCCCGCGCAATCAGGAAGCAACAAAGTTTTG
>JAAYMJ010000022.1 GCA_012521455.1 Clostridiaceae bacterium | reverse complement strand
TTGAGCTTTCCAAAAATTTTAAGGTATTAATTCCTTCCAAAAACAAATCCACGCCATAGAGAAGTTTTTCATGGGTGAATAAATCCGCGGTCTCCTTAAGGCGTTTTCCCTCTTCTTCCGTTACGTCCAATGCTGTGTGGGGGTTTGGCGTGAGTTTTGCCACAAGCAGATTCCTAAAATAAGAAACTACCCCTTCGCAAAAGCGCAAAACGCTCTTTCCCTCATTTACATAGTTATCTATGATTGACAATACCTTGGGGGCGTCCCCTTCGGATATGGCAAGAACATAGCTTTCCAAAATATCATTATCCGCCGCCCCTAAAAATTCGCTGACATCCTTATAGGAAAGGCAGTTTTCATTTATTGACAAGCACTGTTCCAAAATTCCGATGGCGTCCCTCATGGCGCCGTCCGCCGCGTGGGCAATTAAAGAAAGCGCTTTTTCGTCAAACTTTATGTTTTCGTTTTCGCATATAAAGCGGAGCTGCCCTGCGATATCCTGCGGGCTGATCCGTTTAAAGTCAAACCTTTGGCACCTTGACTGTATGGTTTTTGGAACTTTGTGCACTTCCGTTGTGGCTAAAATAAACCTCACATGGCTCGGAGGCTCTTCCAAAAGTTTTAATAGCGCGTTAAAAGCGCCGGTGGAAAGCATGTGGACTTCATCTATTATGTAGACTTTCTGGCTTGCCACGCTTGTGGTGTAGCGGGCTTCTTCCCTCAAGTCCCTGATATTGTCAACGCCGTTATTGCTTGCAGCATCAATTTCAATTACGTCCAATATAGTGCCATCTAAAATCCCGCGGCAGTTTTCACACTCGTTGCAAGGGTTTCCGTCCTTGTTATTCAAGCAATTTATTGCCCGCGAGAAAATCCTTGCCGTTGAAGTCTTGCCCGTGCCGCGGCCGCCGCAAAAAAGGTATGCGTGGCTTATGCGGTTTGCTTTTATCTCGTTTTTTAAGGTTTTGCTCACATGTTTTTGCCCAACTATTTCGTCAAAAGTTTTTGGCCTATATTTGCGGTAAAGTGCTTGATACTGCATAAACACTCATCCTTTTTTTGTAAATAAAAAAAGTCGTACACCCCCAAATCGAATTGTCTTCCATATGCGTTGGTATTGCAGTTAGCTCGAAACAGGCACCCTCGCGGCACACGGCGGACACTGCTTATCGCTGCTTGGTTCCCCACCTGACGAGGTTCACAGGCCGCCGTTGCGCAAGACCCGTTTGTCATAACCACTTGCAAAACACTGCCATACAGAAAACAACCCTCAAAGGGGGTATCACCTCCGCTATAGCGGATTGCGGATTCAGGGCACCGCTACCTCCCCGGTTGTACGACCTATTTATTATACTACACAAAATCACCTTTTTCAATACTCAAAAATTGAATTTCCCCTAATAAATTTTTCTAAAACAGGCTGATTTGCATGTCGCTTTCCTTGACGTAATAACCTGCCGCAGGAATATTCTTTGTGCGGTAGTATTCTATATCATTAAATCCCAAATCCTTTGCCATAACCACTTTTGAAAGTTTTGACCCTTTTTTTAGTTTTAACACCTGAACGCCCTGTGTGGTTCTTGTGGTTTTTTCGCTGATTTGGGAGCTGTTAAACACTAACGCCTTGCCGCTTTCGGAAAAAGCGCAGAAGTCCTCGTCCTGCTGGATATAAAATATGGCGCAGATGGGGGACTTGTCAGAATAAGCGCTGGTTAACTTTTTCCTGTACCCTTTGGTCTTATAGACGCTTACGGGTACCTTTGCCCCCTTGCCGTTTTCAAAGAAGAAGAGCGCATGTCCCGTATATCCATTAGCGTTGCAGGAGTAAATTATCCTTTCCCCTTCGTCCAAGCCCAACAGGTTTATTAAAAATTCACCCAGGGCGCTGGCTTTCGTGTCGGGGATTTCATAGCAGCGCAGCTTATAGACATTGGCTTTGTTGCTAAATAAGAGTATTTCGTCTTTGTTGGTGGCGTCAAACTCGCAGATAATCCTGTCATTGTCCTTAAGTTTATGCTCGGATTGTGAGCGGAGGGAAACCAAAGAAATTTTCTTAAGGTAGTTGCCCTCTGTGAGGAAGATTTTTACGTTGTAGTCATCAATGAAAATTTCTTCTTCCACTTCTTCAATGTCATCAACATTTAAAATTTCGCTCTTTCTGGGAATGGCGTATTTTTTCTTAATCTGGGCAAGCTCATTTATGATAATCTTTTTAACTTCCTCTTCATGGGCCAATATATGATTTAGCTTTTCAATTTCCTTTTTCAACGAGTCAATTTCGCTGGTCCTTTTTAAGATGTATTCCTTATTTAAATTCCTAAGCTTTATTTCCGCGATAAATTCCGCCTGCCCGCGGTCAATCCCAAACCCTTCCATCAGGTTTGGGATTACGTCCTTGTCCTCTTGGGTGTTTCTGATTATCCTTATGGCTTTGTCAATGTCAAGAAGGATTTTTTCAAGGCCTAAAAGCAAATGGAGCCTTTCGTTTGCCTTGTCCAAATCATATTGGGTTCTTCTTTTTATGCAGTCAATCCTAAACTTGCACCACTCTTCAATAATTTCCTTAACCCCTAAAACATAGGGGGTTCCGCCGATTAGGACATTGAAGTTCGCGCTGAAAGTGTCCTCAAGGGGCGTCATTTTAAAGAGCCTGTGCATTAGGGCGCCGGGGTCTACCCCTCTACGCAAATCAATTGTGAGCCTGAAGCCCTCAAATCCTATTTCATCCCGCACATCCACAATTTCTTTGATTTTCCCGGCCTTTATTAAATCCCTGATTTTTTCAATTATGGCCTCACAGGTTGTGGTGTAGGGGATTTCATACACATCTATGCAGTTATTTTTTTTGTCATACTTGTATTTTGAGCGGATACGAAATGACCCCCGCCCCGTCTTTAACAGCTCTATCATCTGGTCTTTATCATACAAAATTATCCCGCCGGTGGAAAAGTCGGGGGCAATGAGGGTTTTTTCAAAATCAATGTCCCCAGTTTTTAAAAACTCCACCGTTGCGTCGCAAACCTCCCCTAAATTAAAGGAGGCAATATTGCTTGCCATGCCGACGGCAATGCCTTGGTTTGAGTTTACCAGAATATTCGGGAAGGCTACGGGCAAAAGGGTGGGCTCTTTCATGGTGCCGTCGTAGTTGTCCACAAAGTCGACGGTGTTTTTGTCAATGTCTGAAAATATCTCGTTGCAAATTTCCGCAAGCTTTACCTCCGTGTACCTTGCCGCCGCATAGGCGGTGTCGCGGCTGTAGATTTTACCAAATGAGCCTTTTGAGTCAATGTAGGGGTGAAGCAACGCCTCATTCCCCCGGGTCAGCCTGACCATTGTCTCATATATTGCCGAGTCCCCGTGGGGGTTTAATTTCATGGTCTGGCCCACCACGTTTGAGGATTTGGTGCGCTGGGAAGTTAGCAAATTCATCTTATACATGGTATATAAAAGCTTTCTGTGGCTTGGCTTAAATCCGTCAATCTCAGGTATGGCGCGGGAAATTATAACGCTCATGGCGTAGGGCATGTAGTTATTTTTAAGCGTTGTCGTTATCTTCTCCTCAAGAATATCCATTACATATCCTCCATCTTATTGGTAAACCGCTTTTTTCTTAATATTACCATACTATTTTTTACTTTTCAATTAAAAAACTATTAAGGAATGTTGCGCAAAAGCCTTATCCCATGCTAAATATTGCCAAAAGCACCGCGGCAAGCGAGCAAATTTCAATA
>JAAYMJ010000222.1 GCA_012521455.1 Clostridiaceae bacterium | reverse complement strand
TGCCGCTTATAATTTTAGGCCTGTTCTTTGGGTTCAGGTATCAGTTCAGGGGCCCTGACATTGAGAAAACCCCGGCAAATAAAGCGGCCGATTCGGTTTACAAGGCGGCAAACACCTTAAAGAATGAATTTGTAAAACCTAAGGATGGTACGGATGGAAAAAATTCTGATAATTGAAGATGAGGAAAAACTCGCGCGCTTTATAGAGTTGGAACTTGTGCACGAAGGTTATGAAGTTTTTAAAGCTTCTGATGGAAAGGACGGACTTTCGCTTTTCAAAGCCCGTCCTTTTGATTTGGTCTTATTGGATATAATGCTTCCGGGAATATCAGGGATTGAGGTTTTAAGAAGGATAAGGCAGGAAAGCGACACCCCTGTGATTTTATTAACCGCCCGGGATTCGGTGCACGATAAGGTAACGGGGCTTGATTTAGGGGCTGACGACTATGTCACAAAACCCTTTGCCATAGAGGAGCTTCTTGCAAGGATAAGGGCGATTTTAAGAAAACAAAAGAAAAATGTCTTAAGATTTAAAGACTTGGTTTTGGATTTTAACAAAAGGGAAGTATATCAAAAAGGCGATTTAATTGATTTAACTAAAACCGAGTTTGAGATTTTATATCACCTGCTTTTAAACAAAGGCATGGTGCTTACCCGGGAACAGCTATTGCAAAAAGTCTGGGGCTATGATTACTTGGGTGAAACTAACACGGTGGATGTTTATATAAGGTATTTGCGGGCAAAAATCGAGGAGCCGTACAATGAAAAGGTTATCCAGACAGTTAGAGGTGTTGGGTATATTATAAAAGAATAGGTGAGGCTATGAACGAAAATAAAAATATACTAAAACTAAGCTCCAGCATTGCGGGGAAAATCGGGATACAAACCTTTTTGCGGCTTTTGTCGTTGACTTTAATTTTGGATTTTGCGTTTGTTATCTTCTTTTTTTCATTTATCTTTGTAAAAATCGAATACGATATAGAAAACAATAATATCACAAATTACACATATGTTGAGGAACTTCCCAATGAGCGTGGGTTTTTCAACTTTATATCAAGGCATTTTAAAAGCGGGAAGGTGCTTGAAAGAGACATTGAAATCCCAAGGGATAAAGATTTTTTGGAAAGATTTAAAGGCGCAAAATACAATATTTATATAAAGCGCGGGGAAAACATTGTTTTATATACTTATGATTTAGGCAATGACATTAAAATATTTTACGGATTTTTTATAGTTTTATTAATATTTGAAGCCATAAATATCATAACGCAGGTGGCAAAAAGCGAAAGAAAAATTAAAAAAGCCCTAACGCCCATTTCTCAAATGGCGCAGGCGGCAAAGAGTTTGGAATTATCTATGGGAAAACTTTCGGATTTTGAAGGGGTAATAAGCTCGATTGACGAAAACTCACTAAGCAAAGGGATTGACGTTTCAAGCGTTCAAAACGAACTAAAAGGGCTTGCAAGGGCTATAAACGCTATGCTAAAAAGGATTAACGACGCCTATTCATCCCAAATCCAGTTTGTGTCCGACGCCTCCCATGAATTGAGGACGCCGATTTCAGTAATACAGGGCTATGCGAATTTACTGGACAGGTGGGGCAAAAACGACGAAAAAACCATGCAGGAAGCAATTGACGCGATAAAAAGCGAATCCGAGCACATGAAGGAGCTAATAGAACAGCTTTTGTTTTTGGCCAGGGGCGACAGCCGCACAATTAATTTAAAATTTGAAAAATTTGATGTTAATTCAATTTTATGCGAAGTTGTAAGCGAAACAAAGATGATTGACAACAGGCGCCATATAATTCAATCCGACCTTCAGGAAGGCTTGGAAGTTTACGCTGACAGGCAGCTTTTAAAGCAGGCGGTGCGGATATTTGTCGACAACAGCGTAAAGTACACCCCGCCTGAGGAACAAATATTCATAAAGTCATATTTGGAAGGGCAAAATGTTAAAATAGTGATTTCGGATAACGGGATAGGAATACCCCATTATGATTTGGACAAAATTTTTAACCGGTTTTTCCGCTCTGAGGAATCCCGGGCAAAAAAATACGGCGGAAGCGGTTTGGGGTTATCAATAGCAAAGTGGATAATAGATAACCACAAAGGCTACATAGAAGTAATAAGCCGCGAAAAAATAGGGACAAAGGTGGTACTTACCCTGCCACAATATAAGGAATTAAAGGAGGCATAGCCTCCTTTCAGCATGAAAGCCGCAATTTAAAAGAAGCCCTGATTTTGGGGTTTTTAAATAAGGCTTTCCCTAGCGCCGCGCGAGGGAAAGCCTTAGTAAGTGGTTATTTTCAGGACACATGTCCCAAAGGCCGCGTTTTAAAGCATGCGGATTTGCCCCTAACAAAACAAAGCGCTTAAAAATGCAGTTTATCCAAATTCCCCCGCGTTATGGTGGATTATTTTTTTGGTATTTTTTAATTATTACGTCATTTTTGACGCTTATTTTATAATTTAAAACAAGCGCGTAAAAATCGTCATAGACGCTGTCATTTAACACTATTTCCAAAGGCTCAAGCTCAATTCCTTTTATGTCCAAGTATTCCACCGAAATATGGGCGCCATCCCTTGCGTTTTGTATGGATATGCTGTAATCATCATTTCTTATTAAAACAATCATCCCGTCGGGGGGCATGCTCCCGATATAAATCCCGTCATAACCCGAAACATCCACTTTTTGCATGGGGAATTCAAGGGAAAACAATTTGGCAAAGCCGGCATTGTTTTTTAAAACAAAATTTTCTATCCCAAAGGTTTTTAAGCAGATTAAATGCCCGCCCTTATCAGATAGATGATAAATTGTTTCATTGTCCACAATTTCGCGGATATCATCAAAATTTTCCCTTTCAATTGCGCTTTTGTCCTCTTCAAAAACCTGTCTTTTGTTTCCGTTTCCGTCAATTACGCTGATTGAATAATTATTTATATAAACTGTGCAGTCAGTGTCAGTAAAATCTGCGCACCTGTACTTTTTAACCAGATAGCCCCTGTCTTCAAAACTTACGCAAATGTTGGCGTTATCCTTAATGCCTGACAATTTCAGCTCGTATAAATCATATACTAAAAGTATGTTTTGGCAAAATTTATCCGAAATATTATAGTTAAAAACCTGCCCGATAATGTCGTCGTTATTATATAAATCCCCGTACTTTTCTATAATTTGGCCGCTGTTTTGGGATATTACCGAAATATTTTCAATGTTTTGGGCGTTTACAACAATGAATTTCCCTTCCTCGTTTAAAAGAAAGTTTCTGGCGTTTAAGCGCCTGTTTTTATTGACGGTCTTTGAAGAACTGTTTGAAATTATGTTTTTAATATGGGACAGAACTTCTTTTTTTGAAACCAAACCGCTGTGGGTTACTTTGTTAAACTCAAAATACTCTTTCGCGTTGTTTGAGGCGCTGTAAATGGGTACGGTGCCGTCCCCGCAGTTTGAATAAATTAAGTTTGAAAAGGCGTAATTGTCCTTTTCAAATTTATAAACCACCTTTATAATGGTTGCAACATTGCTTCCCGCGATATAAGCGGTAGGAACGCTAATTTCCTTTTGGGAAAGCCTTTCGTGAAAGGAAATGGCGTTGTCCATTAAAATTTTCGGTTTTCCGTCTTTGCCCTGCGCCCATGGCCTGGTTTTTAAAAATTCATAGGAGAGGCCGAAAACCAGTTTTGTTTTGTTATCATTTATGCATTTAATATACCCGTATTGGGAAGCATAGGCCATATTCGGGATTAGCTCATAACAGCTGGGCATATTTTTCACTAATTCTTTCACATATTTTTTCATCACGCTGTCAGGAATAATTTCCCCGAAAATTTTACCTTCCTCAACGACGGATATAACTTTTGG
>JAAYMJ010000221.1 GCA_012521455.1 Clostridiaceae bacterium | reverse complement strand
AAAGCCATAAAGACTGCATTTTGGACATAACTTAAAACCCTCTTATGCTTATCCTTATACAAAACAAACAGCAAATGCTGTTTGTTTTGTTTTTTTGCATATTTTTTAAGATTTTAAAAGATAATATGTAATATATGGAAAAAAGCAGGAGGGCTTTATGAAAAAGTTTTTATACACCGTGTTTGTGGTTGTTTTATCCAGCATAATTTCCGTTTTTTTTACCGTTTCGGTTTTGGAAGAGAGGGATTCTTCAAACAGCGGGGATTTTGCCAATGTGTCTGTTGCGCAAAATGAGATGGGGAATATTGATGTTGGAACAAACACTGATTTAGCTGATATAACGGATATAATCGAAGATGTTAAAACCTCGGTGGTGGGGGTTTCTTCCGCGGCTAGGGAGGAAAGCACCCGTATTTTTGATGTAAGGAATACCGAGACATGGTCCATGGGCTCGGGGGTGATTTTAACTGATGACGGGTATATTTTGACAAACCACCATGTGATTGGGGATGAGCCCAGCAAGATGGTGGTAACCCTATCCGACGGGGACGCTTATTTTGCCCGGCACATTTGGTCGGAACCCGCTTTGGACCTGGCTGTTATAAAAATAGATAAAACGGGCTTAAATCCCGCGAAACTAGGGGACACTTCCACGTTGAAGGTGGGACAAAACGTCATTGCCATTGGAAACCCTTTAAGCTTGCAGTTTGAAAGAACGGTAACAAGCGGGATAATCAGCGCCCTAAACAGGGCAATAAGCATAAGTTCCGACGGGGTAAACAACTACATGGAAAATTTAATACAGACGGACGCGTCAATAAACCCCGGAAACAGCGGCGGGCCGCTGGTGGATATGGAAGGAAATGTTATCGGGATTAACACAATAAAGGTGACAAGCGCGGAAGGCATGGGGTTTGCAATCCCCATTGACATTATAAAGCCGGTTATAAAAAACATTATCAAAGACGGGTATTACAATACCCCCTATGTGGGGATTTACGCCTATGACAAAAGAACGTATAAATATGTGACCCAAAAGCAGGATGTGGCAGACGGGCTTTACATTGTGGAACTTGACACGAACGGGCCGGCGTACCTTGCAGGAATAAGAGTGGGGGATGTGATTTTGGAGTTTAACCGCGTAAAGGTTTTAACCATGATGGATTTAAGGGAGGAACTTTTTTCCCTAAAGCCGGGTGATACGGTAAATATTAAGATTTTGCGTGACGGCGGGGTTATGGATTTTAATGTAGTGCTTGGGTTTAGGAATGAAGGCGCGGAGTAAAATTTGGGTATTTTAGAAAATGAAGGCATGAATTTGGCAATATTCTTCAAAAAGACTTTACTTATATTGTATAATGTGATATATTAATTATAACTGCTGTGAGATATATTCTTTTGAAAATATGCTTTTTGACATAGATTGAGGGCATTTTTTATTATTTTTGGAGGTGGGATTATGGCAAAAAAAGGGGCAAAGAAGGAATTTTTTACTTACAAGGGAAAGCCTCTTTTTAGGAAGGGTAATCAAATATATTACGGCAACCCGACGGATAAATATATAATTTTGTTTACGCTTTCAGACCAGCAGGTGGTAAATGGCCTAAGCGTTGCGAATAAGGTTGTTATAGAGCTTATGACAAACACCGGGAAAGAAAAGGAAAAGGTGATTAAAAAAGCGGAACGTGAGGGGCTGTATCAGGCATTGGATATCGCGGAATTCTGGCTTGAGGATGCCTTGATGGGCAATTGATGCGGCGCAGGCCGCATTTTTTGTTGACTTGTATTATTTTGGCTGTTATAATGCTGATATAAAAATGAAAATTTTAGCTTTCTTGTAAGAAAGGAAATGGGTACATGAAGGAACAAATTTATACCATACCGTTAAATGACGCGCTGGCAGAAGATTCGGAATGTTTGATGTGTTCTTTGGAAAAAAAGCTGGAAGATGACGCCATAAGCTATTTTTTGGGCCCTGCTATGATGGAAGACGATGTGAGGAAAATTACCAATGAAAAGGGGTTTTGCAGGCGGCATTACCATTTGATGTTAGATAAGGGCGGGCGCTTGAGCCTGGCTTTAATGATTGACACCCACTTGGAGGAGGTAAGGGAAAAGCTGGGCAAAAAATCAAAAAAGCCCCACTCTTCCTTTTTATCCAAAAAAGCGGCCCTAAACAGCATAAATGAAATGGTCAATGCAATAGAACAAATCCAATCCTCCTGCGCGGTATGCGATAAATTGGCCCGGCAGCTTAAGCAGGCCTATTCCAATTTTATATATTTGTGGGATACGGAGGCGGAATTCAGGAAAAAATTTTTAAATTCCAAAGGGCTTTGCCTTCCCCATATGGCGGAACTTTTAAGGATTGCGCCAAATGAGCTTGGCGGGAAAAAGCTGGATTCTTTTGTTGGGGATATTTATGATTTGCAAAATGCCCAGTTAGAGAGGCTAAACGGGGAAGTTAACTGGTTTACAAAAAAGTATGATTACAGAAACCAGGACGAGCCGTGGGGAACCGCGCAGGATTCACTCCCGCGGGCGGTTACCAAGCTGTCAAAGTATTAAGGTGTGTTTAACGGGTTTTGTAAAAATAAATAAGAAAAGCCTTTTGCGCCCTATGGCTTTTCGTAAAGTGTCAAAAAAACCGGTGTTTTACACCGGTTTTTTTGTTTTACACAGTTTTTTTTGTCAGGTTTATAAATTCATCATTGTCCATTAAAAAGCCAAATACGTCGTCCTTTATTGCGTTATAAAAATAATCAGTAAATTTGCTGGCGGAATTTGAGGAGGAATACTCCATTGAGTCAAAAAACAGGGAGGTGTATTTGCCGCTTTGGAGGTTGTCCATTGAATGGGCGTGATAATAGGCTTTTTTAAGCGACAACAAAGTTTTTT
>JAAYMJ010000220.1 GCA_012521455.1 Clostridiaceae bacterium | reverse complement strand
ATATGGCAAAAAGCCGTATTTCATATAAATTCCCCCTAAAATAATTTTATTTATTATACCAAAGAAAAAAATGCCAGTCAAAGAAGAAAAAAGCAGCGAAAGCGGCTTTTTTTACTCTTCTTTAATCAACACATTCGCAAAAACCAGCGCGAGCATTAAAAATATTGCGCCCCAAATGGAAGCCATGCCGTAGAGTTTTCCAAAGTGGTGGGAAATTGCGCCGCAAAGGGTGGGCATTAAAATCCCCCCGAGGCTTCCGGTTACCAAAATTGTGCCCATGGCCATTTTGTAGCTTTTTAAGGTTTTTCCCACGCTTGCGATTGTGGTGGGGTAAATCCCCGACATAAAAAGGCCCAAAAACGCGATTGATAAGGTGATAATGGTTTTATTTTCACTCATTAAAAGCACAATGTAAAAAACACAAGAGCCAAGGCTTGTGATTAAAAGGATTGCCTTTTTGGAAAACCTGCCCGCAAGGTAAGCGCAAATAAGCCTTCCTATAAGCATTACCGCCCAAAGAAGGGAAGAAAGGCCCTGGGCGTATGACTGGCTTAATATATTAGTATCCACAAAATATTTCACAATCCAGCCCGTGATTGCGCTTTCCGCGCACAAATAAAAAAACAATATAAAGGAACTAATCCAAAACTTTTTAAATTTTAAAAAATCATAGGATAAATCCTTCGTGCCCTCATCTTCCCGCTTGTCTGAAAGCTTCATTTTGGAAAAAAACAATATTGCCAAAAGCACTAAAAATATAATCACAAAGCCTGCCTGCTTCCAGCCTGTATCCCCAAAAACCCTTATGCAGGCCATTGCCAAAATGGGGGCTAAAAGGGCGCCCACCGCAAAGCTTGAGTGCAGGAAATTTAGGGCTGAGGCGTTTTGGTGGGTTATGTCGTTTACCACATAGTTATTAAAGTTTGAACAGCTCCCGCGGCTTATTCCTGTAAATAAAAAGGCAATGATTAATAAAAGCGGGTTTTTGGTTGTAATCATAATTAAAAAAGCAAAAATCACAAAGGTGCATAAAAATATTATGGATTTTTTCCTTCCCATAAAAACAGGTAAAATTCCTGCCACAAAGCTTGCGATAAGGCTTCCCGCCTGATGGGCCGAAAGCAGCGCGCCGCATATTGCGTCGTTTAAGCTGTACTGGGAAGATATCAAAGGCAGAATTGAGCCAAAAATCATGCTGTAGACCCCGTTTACCACAAAAACGAAGTAGCAGCAAAAAAGTATGTACTTTTCGTCTTTTGTAAGCCTTGTAAAAAAGTTGTCCATTGTACTTCCTCCGATAAAATCTTACAAAAGTGCATTATATCACAAAAAAATAAAAAAGTAAAAACGTGAAAATCACGTTTTTACCGCAGGAATTCTATCCAATGACAAAAAGGAGTCCAAAAGCAAATCCGCGGCGTAAAAATCAAGAACGTCAAGCTCCTTTATCGACCTTGCCACCGCGCCGGCGGCAAGAGGATACAAGCGGGCTTCTTTATAAACTTTTGCCAGGCTTATTAAAACGTATTTGCTTTCAATATAGTTATAAACATATAACACTTTTTCAAAAAGGTCAAACTCGCAGACTTTAAGCAAACACAAAAGGTATTTTGAAAACAAATTCAATAAAATCTTGGGGTTTTCTTTTTCTATAAAGTTTTCGTTACTACCTGATACTACCGCCAAAACCTGCCTTAATAAAAGCGTTTCCTCTTTTTTTAAATAAGGCGAGATTTTTTCAATTGTCCCTGCTAATGAGTTAAAATTATCCTGATTTAAGATTAAACCGGCCAAAAACAAAAGGGAGCACGCCTCGCCTTTGGCGTTTTGAAAAACTTTCGGCCCGGTATTGCAGGATATCGCGTTTTCAAGATATGCCTTTGCGTTATTGAAATCCTTTTTATAAAAACAGTATTTACCCAACAAAAAGAAATAGTCAAGCTGGATAGAGCCTTCATATTTTATTAAATCAATGTGCTTTTTAGAAAGCCCAAGCCTTTGGATTGACAAAAACAAATCCGAAACCATAATCCTGTTTGGCACATGGCTTAAATCAGAAAAAAATGAGGTAATCTTTTTTTCAATTTCATCATCGGCTAGTTTTTGCTTGTCAAAAATATTTACAATGGAGTATAAAACGCTGTATAAGGAATTGTTCGCCGCGAGGGCCTTGTTATAGCATAAAAGCGCCCGGTTATAGTCAAAAAGCTTTTCATAAATCTGACCCATGGAAATATAGGGCCTGTATGTCCCGCAGCCGTCGGTAAATTTTAAGGCGGGGTGCGGATCCCCAAGCTTTAGCGCCGCTTCAAAGGCGTCAAGGGCCAGAGTGTAGCGGTGGTATTCCATATAAATTAAGCCCTTTAAATATAAAAGGTCGGTGCATTTTGGAAAAACCTCAAGCCCCTCGTCGCAGGCTTTTACCGCTAAATCAAACATTTTCAAGGTGTAATAGCACATGGCCCTTCTAAAGAGTAAATGGGGCGCGAAGGCCTCGGTTTTGCTGTAGTGATTTTTGGATTTATTATAACACTCAAGGGCTTTTTCATATTGGGCAAGCGCCATGTATTCGTTCCCCAAATTGAACAGCTTAAACGGGTTGTCAGGCTCTTTTTCAAGTTCTTTTAACAAAATTGGAAGGTTGCGGGCCCTTTTTCCCTTTTTCTTTACCACTTCGTCCAAATACCCGTAGTGTTTGAGCCTTACGTTTAAAATGGTGAATTTATCTTCAATGGGTTTTCCGTCAACCCTTGCGATTTGCTCGTGAATATCCCCCGTAAATTTATATAGCCCGCAGTTTCTCACAAGCCTTAAAGCGTTGTGAAGGGTATATTCCCCCGAATCTTTTTCCCCCACAAAATTGTAAACCTTAAAATGGGCCCCGTCATATTTTGTGCTTTTTGTAAATTCCACAAGGGTTTTTAAATCCTCCAAAAAAAGTTCCTCGTCCGCGTCTAAAAGAAGCAGCCACTCATATGTTGCCTTGCTAATGGCAAAATTGCGGGCGTTTGCAAAGGAATTGTCCCACTGGTAGTCAAAAACTATTGCCCCGAAGGATTTGGCAATATCCTTTGTGGAATCACCCGAGCCCGTGTCCACTATAATTATTTCATTTACAATGCCTGCCGCGCTTTTTATGCAATTTGCAAGCAGGTCTTCCTCATCTTTTACAATCATGCATAAGCTAATGCCCTCTTTGATAAAAATCACCTTCCTTAAAATAAAGCTATTTCATTATATGCGCAAAAAATTTTTTTGATAAAAAAAGCGCCGCCTGCTGGCTTTGCAAGCGGCGGAAAGAAGAAATTACGCCTGACCCTGGAAGTAGGCAGAAACTGTTGAACCTGCGCCTGCGTCATAGGAAAGCCTGATATAGTGGGCAAAGTTTCCAACAGTGATATATTCTGCTTCGTTTCCGTCAACTACAACATCGGTGAAGAATGGGTCGTCAATATAATTAGCACCAGCCGTCGGGCTGATTTGCAACGAAACGGTAATCGGGGTTGCGGTTTCGTTGTATAAAAAGATGGATGCAACTTTTAAGGTGGATATGTCTGTGTCGTCAAACAGTGTTCCTGTTCCTGATATTGCCTGGCTTGATACGGTTAATGAGGTAAAGCTGGAGGCTCCGATTGTAACTGTGCCTTCAACGGTCAAGCTAGCGTTACCAATGGTAACGGGCGAAGTAATTTCAGAAACAGTAACTGTGCCCTCAACGGTAAGGCTTGCGTTGCCGATAGTAACGGGCGAAGTAATTTCAGAAACAGTAACTGTGCCCTCAACGGTAAGGCTAGCGTTGCCGATAGTAACGGGCGAAGTAATTTCAGAAACGGTAACTGTGCCCTCAACGGTAAGGCTTGCGTTACCAATGGTAACGGGCGAAGTAATTTCAGAAACAGTAACTGTGCCCTCAACGGTAAGGCTT
>JAAYMJ010000219.1 GCA_012521455.1 Clostridiaceae bacterium | reverse complement strand
GGGATATAAAGGGTTTTATCTTTAATAAAGGTGTATGATGACGGGTCCCATGAGGTGTAGCCCCTGGCTTCAAAAGTTACCCTAAGGCCGCCTGACGGGAAGCTGGATGCGTCAGGTTCACCTTTGATTAGTTCTTTTCCTGAAAAGTCCAGTAAAACCCTGCCGCCGGGTGCCGGCGAAATAAATGAGTCGTGCTTTTCCGCTGTAATGCCGGTCATTGGCTGGAACCAATGGGTAAAGTGGGTTGCCCCGTGCTCAATTGCCCAGTCCTTCATAACTGTGGCAATTACATCCGCGGTGTGCGGGTCAAGGGGCAAGCCAAAATCAATGGTTTTTTTCAAAGATTTATATATTTCCTTTGGTAGCCTTTGACGCATTACTTCGTCATTAAACACGTTACAGCCAAAAATTTCAGGGATTTGGTTACTGCAACTCATACAAAACATCCTTTCTTACTCAAAAATATCTTTGTGTGATGCGTCTTTGACATCAACAGGGTACTGGCCTGTAAAACAGCCGTGGCAGTAGTCGCAGTTTCCGCCTTTGACTAGTTCTGCCAAATCCTCGACATTTAAGTAGCCGAGGCTGTCGGCGCCGATAAGTTTACAGATTTCGTCAATGGAGTACTTGCATGCAAGTAAGTTTTCCTGGGAGTCGATATCCGTTCCGAAATAGCAAGGATACAAAAACGGTGGCGAGCTTATACGCATATGGATTTCTTTAACGCCGGCGTTTCTTAAAAGGGTAATTATTTTTTTGCAGGTATTTCCCCTGACAATGGAGTCGTCAACCAATACCACCCTTTTATCCTTGACCACCGGAACAATTGGGTTTAGTTTTACATTTAATACTGATTTTCTTTCGGTGTCGGTGGGCTCAATAAAGCTTCTGCCCACATATTTGTTTTTTACAAAACCCATTTCATATGGTATACCACTTTGTTTTGAAAATCCAATCGCTGCCCCAATTCCAGAATCGGGAACGCCTATTACTATGTCTGCATCAGCAGGATGGGTTATCGCTAAGCGTTTGCCTGCGTTAACCCTTGCTTCGTGAACGCTAACGCCATCTATTACAGAGTCGTTTCTTGCAAAGTATATATGTTCAAATATGCAAATGCTGGGTTTTCTCATTACCCTGCTTTCGTCGAATTTGACCCCGTCTTTGTTTACCGTAACCACTTCGCCGGGTTTTATGTCCTTTATAAATTCCCCGCCTAAATTGTCAATGACGCAGGATTCGCTGGAAAACATGTAGCCGTCAGCGGTTTTACCCATGCAAAGGGGCCTAAACCCTGTCTGGTCCCGGCATGCGATTAGGGTATCGTGGGTCATGATTACCAGTGAAAAAGAGCCTTTTAAAAAGTCCATAAGCCTGCATGCGGCTTCTGATATGCTAAACCCCATGTTTAGTTCCCTGACTAAAAGATGGGGGATAACTTCGGAATCCATGGTTGTGTAAAAAATTGAACCGCTTTTTGATAAAATCTTTCTAAGCTCATAGGCATTTGTTATGTTTCCGTTGTGGGCAACAGCAAGCATTCCGTCGTCTATACTGCACACAATTGGCTGGATATTTGCTTCGCTGTCGCTTCCGGTGGTGGAATATCTGCAGTGACCGATTGAAGCGATACCTTTTCCTAAATTCTTTAATGAGTCCGAGTTAAACACATCGCTGATTAAACCAAGCCCGCGGGTGAACTTTATGCTTTTGCCGTCGGCTACCGCAATCCCGCAAGCTTCCTGCCCCCTGTGCTGAAGGCCGAAAAGTGCGGAATAAGTTGTGTTTGCAAGGTATTTTGGATTTTCAGAATAAATGCCGAATACTCCACATTCTTCATGCAGC
>JAAYMJ010000218.1 GCA_012521455.1 Clostridiaceae bacterium | reverse complement strand
TGACTCTATTACCAAAAGTTCTGTTTTGTCCACAATCTTTGATAAAATCTTTTGCAGCACCATGTGGAAAAAGAGGGTCAGCGGGAAAAATATAAAAATGTACAAAAACGAATAAATGTACGGGTTTTTATAATTAATCACTGCGCTTGCGAATATGGTTACAATTGCGGATACCCCGTTAATTAAAAGGCAGGATAAAAACACGTCATACTTTTTTCTTCTGGTTATGACAAAAAAGTCCATGCAGTTTCCTACAATCAAAAAAGTTATAGCGTATAAAAAATAATCATTATAGTCAATTTTAGGCAGAAACCGCCATAAAAAATAAAACGAAAACGCGATTATGCCTATATCAGCAAGCATTATCAATGCGCTTAAAAACATATTTGATTTTGTTCTATTCATACCACACCCAGCTTTACTATAACTTTAATTTAATATATTATACAGCTAATTTGGGTGTAAATCAATATGGATGGCCCTTATATTTTTTGTAATATCTGTTATATTCCTATATAATGGTATTGCCCTGAAAGATTAATAACTGCTGTAAAATGCTGCCTAATTTAATTTTTAATCCCGGCAATTCATAATACAAAAAAATGTTGCAAAAATGTGGCAACGGGCAAAAAAACAAATAACCGGGCTTAAACAAGATTTTTTATCCAGCCATTACCAATTCCCGTGTAAAAAAGCTGTTTAAAAAAGCCAGTATTATGTTTAAAAAATTTAAAAAGATTTTCATAAACCAATACAAAAACTTTAAAACGCCTTAATTTAGCCACTAAAAAAAGCGCCGGCGTACGGCGCTTTTATATCAAAAACTGTCTTCTCTTTGGTTGTTTTCCTTTTTGCCAAAAACTGCCCTGGAACTTTCTGCTTCGGGGGTGTGTTTTATCTTTTTGCTCCTAAAATTCCCGTCTTCAAGTTTTCTCTTGTTACCTCGCTTATTAGTCTGGCTTCCCATTTTTTGCTCCTTTATTTATCGTCAGCGTATTTAGCTTCTTCTTTGATTTCCCGTCTCATTGCTTCTAGTGCTTTTTCCCGTCTTTCATTCTTTTCTTTTAATGCCTTTCTCATTTTCGGGTCATCGGTTTTGTGGATCATCTCATCCGCAAGCTCCATGTTGTGGATTGTGTTAATGATATTTCTTTCAATCCTTCTGCGGTTATCCCTTCTGTCATCTGGTTTGGCCATAAAAATCCTCCTAATTAATTTTATTATCCGCTTTTAATATGAAGTAAATGAATATTTTTTATTCATTTAACTTATAATATTTAAAAATTTTCAAAGGAGGATAATATGCACAGGGTTCACTACCGCATTGACGGGCTAATAAACAACCATTCCAAAACCCATCTTAAAAACGCGCTTAATAAAATACAAGGTGTTAAAATGGTAAACGTGGATTTAGAGCGAGGAAGCGTTGAAGTGGGCTTTGACGAAAGCACAAACGCTACCCAGATTAAAAACACAATCACCGACACAGGCTTTACAATTTTAGACGGCTAGCGTAATTATAAAACAAAAAAGTTCAAGGATTTTCCTTGAACTTTTCTAATTTTTTAGGCTTTTTTGTTTTTTTGCCTAAAACATATTCAAAAACCTCTTTGTATTTCTTAAATTTTCCGCGCAAGAAAATAACGTTTTTTATATTTTAAATTTATAAAAATTAATCATTTTCTAAAAGCCCTACCGCAATCTTTGCGTTTTCATAGGCAAGGCTTGCGAGTTCTTCTTTTCTTTTCTCTATAAACTTTTTTTGTTTTTTTACATCATCCAATACCAAATCTATTGTGCCAATGATTTTCCCGCTGTCCACCTCATTTAGGGGAATGGTATGGGTAATCCCCAAATATTCCATAAAGGATTTAATTTTTGGGTCGTAGTCTATGGCAACCATGGGAACCCCCGCGCTTGCGCTGTAAATTAAAGAGTGCAGCCTCATGGCAAGGACTAATTTGCACTTTTTTGTAAGGGTTATAATCTCACGGGCTGAAAGCCTCTGGTCAATGATTTTTAATTCCGTTTCCATGTTTTTTGCCACTGCCCTTGCCATTTTCAAATCCTTAGGTATCTGCATGGGCACAAAAATTACCGGCAGCCCTTTTTTGTTGTAGTAATCCGCGACTTTTGCGATTTCCTTATCAATATTGAACTTTCCAAAGCGCCGGGTCGCAATCATGAGATACTCCCTGCCGCTGTCAAGGGAAAGCCGCTCAAACAGCTTTTCCTCATCAATTTTGGAAAGGGGCTCCAATAAAAGCACGGGGTCGGCGGTGATGATAGGTTTTGGGCTTTTAACCCCTATCCTTTCAAGCTCCAGTGCGCTCACAGGGTCCCTTAATGTAATGCAGTCCACATTTTCCAAGGCTTCCCTTGAGGGCTTTAAATTCCTTTCCCTGATTATGGGGCCAATCCCGTTGGCATATACCATGGTTTTTAAACCCAGCTTTTTAGCGTAATTGATTAAGCTTATGTAATAAATCAAAGACTGGGTGCTGGTCTGGTCCTGTATTAAACTCCCGCCCCCTGACAAAAGCACCTTCCCCCGTTTGAAGGCGCGGTGGATGGATATGGGGTTAAAACGATTCACCGAGTCCACCCCGAAAAGGGCTTTGGTTTCTCTTTTGTCACGGGACAATACCATAAAGCGGGCGTCCTTGTATTCCTTCCTTATGCTGTTTATGATGGACTCTAAAATCGCGTCATCGCCGCTGTTTTTAAACCCGTAGTAGCCCGATAGCACAAAATCATATTTTTTCTTGTCGTAATAATCCCTAAGCACGCTTTCATAAATGGCAAGCTGGGTCCTTGCCAGCGCCACCGATGAAAAATTTTCCTTCGCGTGTTTATATATATTTTCCCCGTACCTTTCCCGCTCTTCCTTATTATTTATAAGCTCCAATAAAATTTGGGAAAGTTTATGGTAATTACCCCTTTCAAAAAGCCTTCCCGTTACTTTGTCAATAACTAAATCG
>JAAYMJ010000217.1 GCA_012521455.1 Clostridiaceae bacterium | reverse complement strand
AAGTATCAGCCATGTTGAGGTTTCCGGCAGGATTGTGGAATTTACAAAAACCAGTGTCACAAGAATTGTCCTAAAGTTTAAAAAGCAGAAAAACGCGGCATATAGGATGAATAGTACTTTTGTGAAAAATTTACCCAATATTACTTCGTGGTAGTCTTTTAAAGGGATGTTCCTGAATTTGTTTGCAGTATAAACAAGGGGGATTGATAAAAGCAGGGTATAGAAAAAAGAAAGTACAATAACAATCCAAACGTCCTGGTTAGCAGGGGGAAGCTGCAAGACGGGCAAATAAGTGTATGAAATCATTATGCGGCTTCCGACCATCATGAAAAAGAGCTGTGTGCTTGTGATTTTTACATTTTCGTTCATCGTTTCACATCCTTTTATATGCCTTTGTTTTCAATGGGTGATTTGATGGTTCCTATGTTTCTGAGAGTGGTATTTACGTTTGCTTCGATTTGCGCGTTTTTAAAATACTGGCTCCAGTTATCCTTTATATTTTTCCATTCTTTGTTGTTTTGGTGCCTGAAGTATTCACCGAAAGCAAAGATGTCGCTTTCAAACCCTTGGACTTTTTTTACGGTGTTTATAATTTCTTCTTTTATATGCTGGTTAAAGCTTTCTTTGAGTTTTTTTGCAACCTCTGCGTCGAATACGTCGGATTGTGTTGAGTTATTGGATACAAGAATGTTCAAATCCGGGTTTATTGTGACGGTAACTTTATCATCTTTAAAGCTGGTTTTAATTTTGGTTTTGCAGCGCTTTACAAATATATCAATGTATCCGTCTTCAAAGGGCAAGGTTATGACGGAGTTTTTAATTTTGCCCGTTATAATGTTATAGGCTTTGGTTTCGTCGCTGTTTAGTTCCCCGACCATTTTGCTTCCTTTAAACACGGCAAGGCCCCTGTACGCAAGGACATATTCTTGTTCCCCGCTTTCATCCCCGTTTTGCTGGGGCTCTTCATTTTGCTGTTCGTTTCCTTCTTTATTGGAATCGCCCTTTTGTGTTTTATTTCTTTGCATATATTCGTTGGTGTTCTCATTATCCTTTTGGTCCTGTTTTTCTTTATATTCATTTAGGGTTTCTTCTTTTTCCATCACTTCCAATATCCCCGCAACAGGTTCCACCCCTTCTTGATAGAACGCGCGGATAAATTCAGCGGTTTTTACGAAAACGCTGTTACCCACTTCTTTATTGTAGCGTTCGGCGTTTTTGTTGATAAAGTCATGGATGTTTTTGTCCAAATCCGTGGTGGTTTTAAAGAGGTGTTGGGAGTTTTGGGCCTTTAAAACCATAATGTATGCGGATTCCCTGATTTTATTTTCCCTTAATGTATAGTCCAATATCCTTTCAAGGTCAGCTTTTGCAAAGTCTTCGTGGAAAATGCGGGCAGCTACGAATTGGGTGAAAAGGTTTCTTGAAAAGTATTTGGTAATTTCGCTTAGGGCTTCAGAGGTGGATTCACCCACACCGGTTAAAATATGGGTGTTGCTTTCATCTTTGTCGTTTGATTTTGTTGCAAGGTCAGGGTCTATTATTTCTATAGTTAATTTGATTTTTCCGTCTTCCGTGGTTTCATAAAGCGCGCAGGTTACCATGGCAAGGGAGTTTATTTCATGCCTGCTGCATGAGCTTGAAAAGAGAAGCGCTAAAATGACAAGAAGTATTTTTATTTTTTTAGGCATATAATCACCTATCTTTTTATCAATGGTTCTGAAAGCTGTTTTGTGTTTATTAAATAGGATTTTGTTGAAACTGTTATTTCAGCTTCTTTAAAGTGTTTGTTCCAATTATTGGATAAATTTTGCCATGCTTTTGTGTTGTGGTTTTCAAAATACAACCCGAACCCGAATATATCGCTTTGATATTCGTTTTTTGTTTTTTCCACCACACTTTTTATTTGTTCGTTTAAGATTTGGTTAAGGGCTTCTTCTATTTGCTTTTTGTGTTCCTTTTTTGAAGCCACATCGCCTTTTTTGATTTCAATGACGGAAAAATTAACTTTCGGATATATTGCAATTTTTACTTTTCCTTCTTCGTATTTGGTTTCAATTTTTGTTTTGGCTTTTAATATTTCAATCGAGCCTTCAAATTGTTCGTTTTTGACATATACGATACCTTTGTGGAATTTGTTTACAATTAAATTATACATTTCCGTTTCTTTGCCGTCTAAAAAGCCCACCAATTTCGGGCCGTTGAATACCGCAAGGCCTTCGTATTTTATTTTCATTTCCTTTTTGTCCGCTTCATCTTCGCTTTGGCCTAGCATTTCAAGTTCTTCTTTTTCCACAATTTCACAAACCCCGCACACAGCTTCAATCCCTTTTTGGTTTGTCGAGTGGATAAAGTCGAAAATGGAAACAAATGCGGATGATGAATTGGCGTTGGGCTGGTGATAGGAAAGGTTTTCAATGTAATCCCCCAAAGTCCTGTCTAAGCCATAATAGCTTTTGTCCAATTTATCTAAGTTTTTGTCTTTTATTACCACAACTAAAGAATTTTCCTTGATTTCGTTATCCCTTAAAAAATAGTCCAGCACGCTTGTTACCCCGTGCTTGGCTATATTTTCTGTAAGGAGGTTAACTTTTATAAAGGCGGTGGTTAAATTTGGGGCATAGGAGCCTTGTAAATTGTCCAACGCGTCAAATGAGGTTTTGCCTCTCGCGCTTAAATTGACCGGCATAAAGCTTTTGCCAAGGTTTTCTTCTTCAGAAGCTATGGGGCGTTTTGCTTCCACTTGGACATATATATTGTTTTTGTCGTCAATGTCATAAATGCAGCTTGAAATCATGACAAGGTTGTTTAATTCAAGGCGGTTTTCACAGCCTGAAAATATTAACGCCGCTGCGAATATCAAAGACAAAAGCTTTTTTTTGGTTTTCAATGAAGTTACCGCCTCCTTCTTATACGGTTTTCACCTGAAATTTCATCAGGACGGTAAACCATATTTCTTAAAGGCTGGCGGGGGATTGTGTCCCTTAATTCTTCCTTTGAAAAGGCAGAAAGTATAGGTACCCCTAAAGAGGAAGTTGAGACAAGGTGGGTAAGCATAATAACCACACCGGCGCTTATGCCGATTAGGCCCATGACTCCCCCTAAAAAGAGGAAGAAGAACCTATAAAGGGTCATAAATTCGGTCAATGACGGGATTATGAAGCTGCATACCGCAGTGAGGCCCAAAATAATTACCGCAGGGGCTCCTACTATCCCTGCGCTTACCGCTGTTTCACCGATAATTAACGCGCCCACTATGGAAATAGCGGAACCTATCGGGCGGGGAAGGCGGGTACCTGATTCCCTTAACAGTTCAAACATGACTAGCATGAAAAACATTTCCGCCCCCGCAGGAAGGGGGATTTTTGAACGGGCGGAAACTAAGGTGATTAAAAACACTTCCGGTATCATTTCCTGGTTGTAGGTAACAAGGGAAATAAAAAACCCGGGGAGAAGTATGCTTATTAAAAGCGCCATTAGCCTTATAAAGCGCAGTATGGAAGAGATGATTACGCGGCTGTAGTAGTCTTCCTGAACCTGAAGGTT
>JAAYMJ010000216.1 GCA_012521455.1 Clostridiaceae bacterium | reverse complement strand
CCTATCCCCTTGGGGCTGTTTGGGAATACTACTGCTATAAAAATAACTGCCCAATAGGGCAAAGCTTAATTGATGACGCCAAAAGCTATGAAAACGAAGTTTTGGCAAAGCGCGTTTGAAAGGACGGAAAAAAATGGACAAAGAACAAAAAATAAGGCAGCAGATAACAGAAATTGCCCACCTGATATGGCAAAACGGATGGGTTGCGGCAAACGACGGGAATATTTCGGTAAAACTGGATGACGGCACTTTCCTTACCACGCCTACGGGGGTAAGCAAAAGGTTAATTGAGCCTGACATGATTGTGAAAGTAAATAAGGATGGCGAAGTTTTGGAGGCAAAGGAAGGGTTTAGGCCCTCGTCGGAATTTCCAATGCATTTGCGCTGTTATAAAGAAAGGGAGGACATAACCGCGGTGGTACATGCCCACCCACCCACCGCTACAGGCTTTGCAATTGCAAGGATACCGCTTGACAGCTACACCATGCCTGAGGCGATACTGACTTTAGGGGCGGTGCCCATTGCAAAGTACGGCACCCCTTCAACCGACGAAATCCCTGACGCGGTGGCGCCGCTTTTGCCTGAACATGACGCGATTTTATTGGAAAACCACGGGGCGCTTACGGTGGGCAAGGACTTATTGACCGCATATTACAGGATGGAAACATTGGAGCTTTTCGCAAAATCCACCCTTGTTGCTAGGCTTTTGGGAGGAGAGGTGGAACTGGACAGAAACCAGATTGATGAGTGCCTTAAACTGCGGAAAAAGTTTAAACTAAGCGGAAGGCACTGCGGGTATAAAAAGTTTAGTTAAGGATAAAAGGGGGCTTTTTTATGAGGAAAGCGTTGGCTTTTGACTTGGGCGCGTCAAGCGGAAGGGCAATTTTAGGCTCGTTTGACGGGGAACATATAGTTTTAACCGAAATACACAGGTTTCCAAATGACCCTGTGAATGTGTCGGGCACCCTTTACTGGGACATTTTAAGGCTTTTTTTTGAAATCAAAGAGGGGATTAAAAAGGCGCACAGGGACCATGACAGCTTTGATTCCATTGGCATTGACACTTGGGGCGTGGATTTTGCCCTAATTGACGGCGGCGGAAAACTGTTAGAAAACCCCGTCCATTACAGGGATAGTCGTACGGATAACATCATGGAAGAAGTCTTTGAAATCGTAAAAAAAGAAGAAATCTACTCCCGCTGCGGGATTCAGTTTTTGCCCTTTAATACAATTTTCCAGCTTTATTATGTGAATAAGTATAGGGATAAGTTAGTCTCTTTGACTGAAAAATTCCTCTTCATTCCCGACCTTCTTTCATACTTTTTGACAGGGGAAAAAAGCGCGGAATACACCATTGCCTCAACATCAAGTTTGTTAAAGGGAAATGAGTGGGATTTTGAGCTTGCAAAAAAACTGGGGCTGCCTAAAGAAATATTCCCTGAAATTGTAATGCCGGGGGAATTATTAGGGTACATAAAAGATGATATTTGCGATGAATTAAATATCAAAAGCGTGCCTGTGTACGCAGTAGCCTCCCATGACACGGCTTCAGCGGTTATGAGCGTGCCAAGCATGGATGATGATTTTGTGTATATCTCAAGCGGCACATGGTCGTTGTTCGGAACGGAATTAGACAGCCCCATTGTAAACGAAAAATCCTTGGAATATAACTTCACAAACGAAGGCGGGTTTGGCGGGAAAGTCAGGTTTTTGAAAAATATCATGGGGCTTTGGATTGTTCAGGAAATCAGGCGGCAGTATCATAACGAAGGCGTGAATGTAACCTTTGGAAGCCTTGAGAGGGAAGCAATGGAGGCAAAACCTCACAAATGCTACATAGATGTTGACGACGAAACCTTTGCAAAACCAGGCAATATGCCCCAAAAGGTGGTTGAATACTGCAAAAAGACGGGGCAGGAGGCGCCCGGGACCCGCGGCGAGGTTATAAGGTGCGTGTATGAAAGCTTGGCCTTTAAATATAGAAAAACTTTTGAGGAAATAATGGATTTGACCAACAAAAAGTACGACAAAATCCACATTGTGGGCGGCGGCGCAAGGGACGGGCTTTTGTGCCAGATGACAGCGGACTTCTGCGGGGTTCCCGTCTATGCCGGCCCAGTTGAAGCTACAGCTTTGGGGAATATCACATGCCAGCTTATCGCAAGCGGGGATATAAAGGACATAAAAGAGGCAAGAAGGATTATTCTAAATTCCTCAAGGCCCTATGCTTTTATGCCAAAGCAAGGAAATTTTGATAAGGAATATGAAAGATATTTGGAAGTGATTAAAAAATAAGAAATCTACCCTAAAGGGAATATAAAAAAACCTCCTGTGGTAGAGTGAGAAAACTACTATGGGAGGTTTTATTTTGCCTGAAAAAGGGTTTGTAAAACGGTAATGATTTAGATAAAAATAAACCAATGTAAAAATTTTGACAAAATTCGACGATATAATAATATAACTAAATTTAATTATATGAGGAGGATTTCATGAAAAAGTTTTTATCGTTCTTTTTATCAGTTCTTATGGTTTTTTCCCTTTGCACTTTCGTATCCGCCGGCGGGCAAATATCAGTGATTGTGGATGGTGTAAACCTAAATTTTGATGTTCCCCCCCAAATAATTGACGGGCGTACCTTTGTGCCTTTGCGCGCGATTTTTGAAGCGCTGGGGGCGGATGTTTCCTGAGATGATGAAGCAAAAAAGGTTACCGCCGTAAGGGATTTGTATGTGGTAGAGGCGGTAATTGGGAAAAATGTTATTTTGGTAAATGATGAAGAACTTAAAATGGATGTTGCGCCCATAATTGTTGAAGGAAGAACACTGGTTCCCGCCCGTTTCATAGCCGAGGCTTTTGACTGCATTGTGGAATGGGATGAGGCCACAAGGACGGTTAATATAAAATCTAAACTTACAATTGTTTCAGGCTTGGATTTTTACGAGGGGTTAGAACTTCCCACATATACTTACATAACGGGCCAAAAGGCAGTGTATATGCAGGATGAGGATTTAAGAATGTCCTATGTTTATAAGTATGACAAGGACGAATTTATGTTATATTTAAACACATTGGTTGAGCAATACGGGTTTGAGGTGTTTGATTATATTGACAACACCGCCAGCGATGGAAGTTTGGGAGTTTATTTGTATAAAGACGGCGAATTTTATATTTTATATGTAAATGTTAGCATGGGATATGTAATTGTATCATATTTAAAGTAAAACAGAAGGTTTATATGAAAAAAATATTTTTCCTATGTTTTTTACGCCATGGTTTTAGGGGATTAGTGTTTATGTAAAGCTTTTAATTTGATGTTACATGGGATGACGCCATAAAAAGCATAAAGAATATTATTAAAAATGAAAAGACTGCTAAAGCAGTCTTTTCATTTTGCCAATTTATCAATTATTGCTTTTATTTCCGCAAGCTTCACATCCGCGTTTCCGCTTTCCGCCGCCTCTTTCACGCAGCCTTCGATATGGGCGTTTAAAACCTCACGGTTTACCCGGTTTAGGATTGCTACCGTTGCAAGGATTTGATTTGAAATGTCAATGCAGTAGCGGTCGTCTTCCACCATTTTAATAAGCCCGTCAAGCTGTCCCTTTGCGGTCTTTAAAAGCCTTGTTATTTTTTTCTTGTCCGCCTGCATGCTATCACCGTTAACCGAATATGCCCTTTTTTTCTTCAACGGACAAAACCTTGTAGCCTGCCTCTTGTACCGCGTCAATCAGCCTTTGGTCGGAAATGCCTTCGTCAATTTTTAAGACCGCTTCTTTTTTTGCTAAATTTACTTTTGCGCTGACGCCGGGAATTTCGTTTAGCGCTTTTTCAACCCTTGCTTTGCAGTGCCCGCAGGTCATGCCTTCAATTTTTAGTACCTTTTTCATAAAATCAGCCCTTTCTATTTATCTAGTTTCGCTCTTTTGAGCCTTAAGGCGTTGGTTACCACAAAAACGGAACTCAAACTCATGGCGGCGGCGGCGAACATGGGGTTTAGTTTTAAGCCGAAGGCTTCGTAAAATACCCCCGCCGCGATGGGGATTCCGATAATGTTATAAAAAAACGCCCAAAACAGGTTTTGTTTTATGTTTTTTAATGTCGCGCGGCTTAATTTTACCGCTTTAACGGCGTCATTTAAATCGCTTTTCATTAAAACTATATCCGCAGATTCAATGGCAATATCCACGCCGTTTCCGATTGCAATCCCCACATCGGAACGGGCAAGGGCGGGGGCGTCATTTATGCCGTCGCCTACCATTGCCACTTTTTTGCCTTCCTCTTGAAGTTTTCTTATTACGCTTTCCTTATCCTGGGGTAAAACCTCGCTTACAAAATCTGTCAAATCCAGTTTTTGTGCAATTGCCCTTGCGGTTTTTTCGTTGTCCCCTGTAAGCATAAGGCAGTCAATCCCTAACTTCCTAAACCCTTTTACCGCCTCAATGCTTGTGGGCTTTAGAACGTCCGCAACGGCTATTATACCCAAAACCTTGCCGCCGCCTGCAAAATAAAGGGGGGTTTTGCCTTCTGCGGAAAATTTGTCAGCCTCATTTTTCACGCTTGAAACATCAATGCCGTTTTCTTTCATAAAGAGTTCGTTTCCCGCATAGTATGGCACGTCATTTATTTTTGCGTAAATCCCCTTGCCGAATACCGCGTTAAAATCCTGGGTTTGAAGAAAATCCACACCATTTTGTTTTGCGTATTCGCAAACGGCCTGGGCGAGGGGGTGTTCGGATTTTGACTCAATGGAGGCGGCAATTTGGATTAAATCATCTTTTCCTATACCATTTGAAAAGACGTCGGTAACCACGGGTTTTCCCTGGGTAAGCGTTCCTGTTTTATCAAGCACCACTGTATTTATGTCGTGGGCGTTTTCAAGGCTTTCGGCGCTTTTTATAAGGATGCCGTTTGTTGCGCCAAGCCCTGTTCCCACCATTATGGCAACAGGGGTTGCAAGGCCCAAGGCGCAGGGGCAGGATATAACCAAAACGCTTATGCCAATTGAAAGGCTAAATTCCAAGGATTTTCCCAAAATAAGCCATGTGATGGTTGAAATTGCCGCAATTAATATTACGGCGGGAACAAATATGCCGCTGATTTTATCCGCAAGTTTTGCGATGGGCGCTTTGGAATTCGCGGCCTCTTCCACAAGGCGGATGATTTGGGAAAATACCGTGTCGCTTCCCACCTTTTCAGCCCTGAATTTAAAATACCCCGACTTATTTATGGTGGCGGCGATTACATGGTCGCCCACGCTTTTTTCAACGGGTATGCTTTCCCCTGTAAGGGCTGACTGGTCAATGGAGGATGAGCCTTCCACAATTACCCCGTCAACGGGTATGCTTGCGCCGGGCTTTACGATAACTATGTCCCCGATTTTAACTTCATCAGCGCCTACGGTGATTTCGTTCCCGTCACGCTCAACTATTGCAAGTTTTGGGGATAAGTCCATGAGTTTTGAAATGGCGTCCTTGGTTTTTCCCTTTGCCCTGCTTTCGAGGAATTTTCCCAAAGTAATGAGGGCAAGGATTACCCCCGCTGACTCAAAGTATAAGTCCATGCTGTAGTGTTTTGCCATTTCCAAATCCCCATGCCCTAACCCGTATCCGATTTTAAATATGGCAAAAATGCCGTAGATTACAGCAGCACTAGTTCCTACCGCAATCAGCGAGTCCATGTTTGGGGCAAGGTGAAACAGGGTTTTAAACCCGCTGGTGAAGTATTTTCTGTTTACATACATAATGGGAAGGGTTAGCAAAAACTGCAAAAAGGCTAAAGCAAAGGAGTTTTCCACCCCGTGCAGGAAGGGGGGAAGGGGCGCGCCTAACATATGAAACATGGTGATATATAAAAGGGGTACCATGAAAACAAAGGAAATAATAAGCCGAGTTTTCATTTCCTTTATTTCATCACTGCCGCTTGCCGCTTTTTCCTTTCCTTCCCCCGGCACGCTGGCCCTGTACCCTGCGCTATTTACCGCCTGTATAATTTCATATACGCTTGTCTTGTTTTCGTCAAAATCCACCGTCATGGAATTTGAAAGTAACGACACGTTTACAGAATTTATGCCGGATAGTTTCCGCACGCTTTTTTCCACCGCCGCCTGGCACGCGGCGCAGGTCATGCCCGATATATCAAACTTTTGTACCATACTAACACCTGCCTTTATAATACCATACCCCCGGGGGGTGTTATTATATTGTAGTTTATAATTCCTAGTTTGTCAAGGGGTTTTTCAAAATATTCCAAAAAATAAAAAAAGGCTTGCGCCCGTCAAAAATGTATGAATTTTTTACGCCGTAAATTCAAGGCTCTGATACATAAATTGAATTG
>JAAYMJ010000215.1 GCA_012521455.1 Clostridiaceae bacterium | reverse complement strand
TGGGGGCGGTATTCAGGTGACCCACCACAGACGGCCCATAATTTCCCCCATGGACGTGTATGCCCTGTCATTAGTTAAAATTGCCTGCCAAAATAACCTTCCGGGGAATTATATGTACCACGGCGGGACGCACAAAACCGGAAAACTTTCCACCTTTAACGAAAGCCGCGCCACAAATTACCCAAACGATTACGCCATTTTATCCTACGATTTTCAAGCGCCCATAGGGGAATACGGTCAAATTAGGGAACATTACAGGCTTTTAAAACTTTTACATTTGTTTTTATCAAATTTCCAAGAAGATTTTGCCCCCATGACAACCACGCTTTCGGATAAAGAAGTAAAAATTGACGACACCACCACCTTACGCTACGCCATGCGCTCGGACGGGCATAGGGGCTTTATATTTGTAAACCACCATCAAAGGCTTTGCGGATTAGATGATGTTTACAACGTGGAATTTGAGGCCCACGGGGTTACTTTCCCGCCAATTGATGTTGTGGGGGATATTGCCTTTTTTATGCCCTTTAACATGAAACTGGGGGATAGTATTCTTACCTATGCTACCGCCCAGCCTGTATGCAGGCAGGGCAAAACTTACTTTTTCGCGAAAATCCCAAATATAAAGCCCCGGTTTAAAATTGATGAAAAAGTTTATTCGGGGGATTTTATTGAATACAACGACATAAAAATCGTGGTTTTGGATTTTGAGAAAGCAAAGTATTTGTATCAGTTTGAGGGAAAGGTTTATCTTGGGGACAATTGTGATTTAATATATAATGACGGAAAAATTGAGCTTTCCACGCCGGGGAAGGGCTATTATGAGTGGGATGAGGGGTTTTTGTTTATTGAATGCGAAAAAAAGCCCCAGAAGGTGAAGGTAAGTTATAAGGAAATTTTAGATGAAACTTTTAATTTCCCCTATGATTATGAGCTAAAGATGGGGGGCGGGCGGAAAATCCGCTATTGGGAAATTTTTGCCGAAGGTGAGGGGTTAATTGAAATTTCCTATGTGGGGGACGTTTTGCAGATTTATTCAGACGGTAAGCTAATTTGCGACGATTATTATTTCGGGCCTCCAAAACAAGTGGACACCCGCCTGTTTTGCGGGCGCACAATTTTGGCAATATCAAGCTTAAAAGACGACTGCTACTTGGAAGTCTGCCCAAAAAGCGATTTGGAATTATATTATATTAAATCCGTGGACTAAAAAAGGAAAGGCGCAGCCTTTCCTTTTTTAATGCCCCCATTTGGCAAGTATTCTTTCGTATTCCTCATTTGTGATTTCTAAAACCGTGCCGTGTTTAAACCCGTAGGGGAAGGAGAATTTTTCGTCAGAGCGGGTAAATACCCCGCTTTTAATATCCTCGCTTACAAAGGGGACATAGCCCTGCCCTTCCCCGGGCACCCCGTAGTAGTCAAGCATTAAGCACCATTTCCCGTCTTTTAACCTAAAAGCGGTGGGGGCTTCATACATACCCTGTTCTAGTTTTTTCATTTCCTCGTCAAATTCATAAACCCTCTCATATTCCCCGTCAATTTTACCTGATTTTAAAAGAATGATTGTGGCAGGATTAGCCTCGCTTTTTACAAACATGTAAAAGGTGCCCTCCACCTCATAAATGGCAGAATCTATTACCCCGCTGTCCTCTTTCTGATATAAAAGCTTTGGGTATGTAAAGTTTACAAAATCCCGGGTTTTTGAAAAATATATGCCCTTGTGGCCAAAATTGTTCCACGAGTGGGCGCTGGACCAGTGAAGGACGTATGTGCCGTCGCTTTTGTCGTACACCACGTCGGGGGCCCAAAGGTTTCCAAAATGCTCGTCCCCAAGTTTGATTAGCCTTTGTTCCGACCAGTTTACAAGGTCGGGCGACTCCCACAGGGATAAATATTTGCTTCCGAACCTGCCGATTGTGTCCCATGTGCCTTTGTATTTTCCGCGAAAATGCAAAGAAAGCGACAAATCCGTTGAAATGATGAAAAACTTTCCCTCATGTGTCCTTACTATTGTGTGGTCGCGGACCCCCTCGTCCCCTTTTGTGCTGTATAAAACGGGATTTCCCCCGTTTACCGTTTCCCAAATAAAGCCGTCCCGGGATAAGGCAAAATACACCTGTTCCCCGTCGGGGGTGCGTTTTTCCTTAAAGTGAACAAATAAATATGGCATAATTTCAGTCCTTTCTATTAAGCTAAAATGTGCCGCGGGAAGCGGCACATTTTTATTCAATTACTGCCAGTGGCACCATGTTATTTAAGCTGTTCCAGAAAAAAACCTTTGTCCTTAAGTTTTCTGTGTAGCTGAATTCCAAATCCGCGGTGGAACTAGCTTCCACTTGCGCGTCTTTTATTTGCACTTTGTTCAATGAGCCGTCCTCATTATAGGAAGCAATGATAATCTGCCCGCTTATAACCTCATCCTTGTCGTTTATGATAGTAATTAAAATTTTTCCATCTTCAATGGTATGGGAGATAAATATGCCTTCCTTTGCTATTTGGTAGATATTGTTTACCATTCCGTCCTCGTCATAGGCAAAAAGCACTGCCCTGTAATCCTTAACCGTCTTTGTAAAGGGCGCCTCGATAGTGTGGGTTCCCGCTTCAAAATAATTGGTGGTCTGATTTATTAATTCATCGTTTCCGTCATATATAGCCAATGTCACAAAGCAGTCCTTTAGAAGTTCTACGCCCGCTGACGCCTTAACGCCGCGCTCAAAGCTAACCCTGTCAAAGGATATGCTCTTTACGGGGTTTTCAATTACATATTCCACATCTTCATCTTTTTTGTATTTTTCGCTTACTTCCTCCTTTTCCATGGCATAGCTGTAAATGGTAAACTCTTTTATATAACCCTTATAATACGCGTCGCCCGAATAGGGGGATTTTGCTAAAGTATTAAATGTGGTGTATCCTAAATCGGAGGGTTTTATGCCTAAATACTTATCCATGGCTAAAATGCCGTTATAGTACAGGTAGCCGTGCCCGTCTTTTAAAACCACAACAATGCTTGCGTCTTCATTTTCCCTCACGCCGGGAACGGAGGCAATGTCCACTTCTGATGAATAGGTAGTCCTTGTGATTGCAAAGCGCACTGTATTGGTGTCGGGCCTGCTGGTGTTTAAAAACATATACCCGCTTGTGGAGGAGTTCCCTATGCAGTATGTAAACTGGTGGGTCTTTAAAATCTGGGGTTTTACCCTAATCGCTATGGTGATGTTGTCGCGGCCGCTTACAATCCCGTTGGGCATTTGCACATAGTCGTCAACCCCGTC
>JAAYMJ010000214.1 GCA_012521455.1 Clostridiaceae bacterium | reverse complement strand
GACCGCGACAAATTCTTGGAAGCGGTATCCAGAAACGTTGAAAGCGAGCTTAAAAAGATTGGCTTAAAGCTGATTAACGTAAACGTTACCGACATCACCGATGAGTCGGGCTATATTGAGGCCCTTGGTAAAGAAGCCGCGGCTAAGGCGATAAATGAAGCGGTGAAAAGAGTGGCGGAAGCTGAGCGCGACGGCGCCATTGGTGAAGCAAACGCAAGAAAAGAACAAAGAATACAGGTAGCAGACGCAAACTCCATCGCGATTACCGGGGAAAACGAGGCGCAGGTAAGGATTGCGGAATCCAATGCTATAAGGCGCCAAAAAGAAGCGGAATATTTGAGGATGGCGACTGCGGCGGAAAAAATCCAGGAAGCAAAAGCGTTGGAAGAAGCGTATGATGCACAAAGGGCAGCTGAATTAAAGAGGGCTGAGCGGGAAAGGGCAACCCTTGAAGCTGACGTTTTGGTTAAGGCTGAAATTGAAAAGAGGCAGAGGGAAATTGAAGCGGAAGCTTTGGCTGAACAGGAAAGGATCAGGGCAAAAGGTGAAGCCGACGCGATTTTTGCGAAAATGGAAGCCCAGGCCCGAGGTATGCAGGAAATCCTCACAAAGCAGGCGGAAGGCTTTAAAAAGATTGTGGAATCCGCCGGCGGGAACGCTAAAGACGCATTGCAGCTTATGCTTGCTGACAAAATGGAAGAACTTATTAAAATCCAGGTTGAAGCTATTAAAAACATTAAAATTGACAAAGTTACGGTTTGGGATACGGCAAACGGTGATAAAAACAATACCGCAAACTTTATCTCAGGGCTTATTAAAGCGGTGCCCCCAATGAGCGACCTTTTCGACATGGCGGGCATGAAACTGCCTAAGTATTTTGGCGAAAATGTAAATGACGGGGTTTCGGCCGGGGAGCAAAATGACGCCAAGGATTAATGGCTAAAAGATAAAAAATAAAGGAGAAAAGTATATGTGGACAAGGTATGAGCTAAAAAGCCGGGCAAAAGACATGCTGAGGCGAAACTATTGGTATGCCTTTGCCGCTTCCCTTATTCCAATCCTTATAAGCGGGGGGCTTGGGGGCATTATAAACTTTTACTTCCAATTTTCATTACCGGATTATTTTACGCCTGATAAGCTTTTTGACACTCAAGAATATGCGAGGATTTTAAGGAATTTTATATTCTTCTACTGGCCGTATTTTGCGGTTGGCATAATAATTGTTTTGATGCTTTCAATAGCGTACAACTTGTTTGTAGCGCTGCAGCTTGAAGTGGGAAAATCAAAGTTTTTCATAAAAGCGGTATATGAAGAAATTGATTTGGAAAACTTGATTTTTACATATAAAAGCGGAAGTTTTTTGAACGTGGCCCTTGCCATGTTTATGAAAAACTTAATCCTTTTCCTCATAGCATTGTGCGGCGGGTTGGTTATTGGCTTTATTATGATGATACCATTTGTCGGGATTGTGGCATTTGTGCTTATCCCGGTTTTAATAGTCGTTGTAACGGTAAAAGCTGTTTCTTATATGTTTGTGCCCTACATTCTGGCGGACAATCCTAACATTAACTGGAGAAGGGCATTAAAGCTTAGCGAAGACATGGCCTACGGGCATAAACTTGACATAGTAATATTACATCTGTCATTCATAGGCTGGTTTTTATTAGCCGCGATGTTGGGCGTCCTAACCTGCGGCATTGGCTCCTTTAGCGTTGTTTTCCTATACCCGTACTTAGACTCAACCTTCGCAGAGCTATATATTAAATTAAAGCAGCTAGCCTATGAGAGGAATTTGGTACAAGAGGGGGATTTCAATTAGCCTAAAACCGCCCAAGGTAAACCCTTGGGCGGTTTTTTGGGCAATAAAACAATCAGGCGCCTAAAAAAGGCGTTTTTGTTTTGCAAAAAATGCCCGAAAGATTTTAAGGGGAATAAGCGAAAAGAACAGTTAATACTTTCACATTCTGGTTTTTTTAGCCGGGGCTTTTTTAACATCAAATGCGGGCAAAAGAAGCTTTCCTTTTTTTTATTAATTTTATAACTATATTTTTGTAAGTTACTTATAAATTTTTTATTAACTTTTGTATAAAACGCTATAAAAATTAAACAATTGATAAAGTTTATTGACTCAAGATAGGACAATTAGTATACTTAAGGTATAAGCTTTATAGAAATTTTTTTCACAAAAAAATAGGAGGAATAAGGATGTTCAAAAAGAGATTTTTGGCGGTGCTTGTTTGCATGCTAATGCTATTTTCCATGGCATTGCCAATAAGCGCCGAAGAAGGCGGGGCAGCTAAAACAGTAACCATTCCTGCGTCTCTTAGTTACACTGCTAACATAGGGACAGGGCAAAACGCTAATATGGACAACTATCCTTACAGGCCCTATGTAATTTCATGGACATTGGGCGGGGCAGCGGGGCAATACCGCGTTGGCTATATTGCTTTTGACTTGTCCGGAGTTGATATTGCAGAGGACGAGGTTATTGCGGAAGCAAAGCTTGAACTTACAATTTCCAGGACACAAAACGTAAACCAATCGGACGGTCCTGACTCCTTTAGCGTATTTACAACGGATTTCAGCCAAATTTATTACAGCGGTTCATCCATTGGTTATCCTGAAAGGGGAACCCGTGCTGCGTATTATACGCTACCAGGCAGCGTGCCGGAACAAAACTCCAGCCTTGCAATTCCCATTACAATCGACCTTGACCTAACTGACTACTTCATGGAATACCCGTCAAGGGACGGTATCGGGCTATATTTGTCCAACCGTGACGACATTCCGTTAGGTACCCACTCTTTGGTTGGTTTTTATGGCTACAATGAAGGGACATATGCTCCAAAGCTTGTTTTAACTTTAGGCAAAAAAGCAAAGGCTAATATTTCATTGAAAGCCGGAAGCAAGGTTTTAGGCAGCTTTACAATGGATAACCTTTTCAGCGGCAAAACCTACACATTGACCAATGAACAAGCTCCTAAGTACATAGTTGAAGATGGCAAAATCTATTTGAGGGAAAATGCGAACGAAAACGCAACCTTCACACCTGGTGAAGGCGACAACGATATTGTTATCAATTACTCTGAAGTTACGGTAGTAAGCGCAAGCGCAAGCCCGATAAGGGTTGCGTTTGGCGGAAAAGTTAACCCCCCGGGGGAAGTAACTGTTGAATTTTCCGATGGCCAAAAATTGAATTTTAAGGTTACCTGGGATGAAGAAGATATTGCCAAAGCTGAAGAAAGCATAGGCGACCACAAAGTTTCAGGGGTAATCGCGGATCTTTTAAATACACCTGTTGAATTAGACGTTAATGTATATGAATTTGAGGCACAGGTTTCAATTCTTACCAATAACGGCGGATGGAACTGGTATGTTGAGCCCAGCGGCACACATATCGAGTCTGGCGACGCGTTGGCTACAAGATT
>JAAYMJ010000213.1 GCA_012521455.1 Clostridiaceae bacterium | reverse complement strand
CTTTTATATTCTTTTTTGTAAGGGCTTCTGTGCCGGATTCCAAGGTTAATAAAACCGACGCCGACGGTTCCTTTTTGTCCTCTTTTAATACAAAGCTGGACTCATCAGGAATGCTTATAATAACAATAGCGTCGGCCACCCCGTTTAGGGTTTTTATCGACTGCTGCAAGCTTTGCTGGAGTTTATTTTTTTCGGCTATTTTTTTGTCGTAATCCGTAGCACCTATTCCCGTTGCAGAAAGGCTCGTGTCAAAAGTAACACCGCTTTTGGGGTAACCTTCAGCCGCCAAAAGCATTCTAAGGCGTGCTTCGTCATCTTTTAGGACTAGAATTGTCCCGTCATCCTGCGGCTTTGCCTCATAGTTCATTTCCTCAATCTTTGTGAGGATTTCGCCTGCTTCTTTAGGGTCAAGGTTTCTGTATAAGACAGTATATTCCTTTCTTGTAACAACCCACAAAAGCGTAGACAGCACCACAAGAATTAACACGCCACCAACTATTATTCTTCTTTTAATTGCGGTATCTTGAGCCTTCCAAAAATCCGTAACTTTTGTAAATAGTTGCGAAATGAAGTTTTCCATCTAATCGTCAGTATCCTTTCCTTTTACAGACTTATTTGTATAAAGCAAAACCTTGCTGCGCACTGTAAAATGATAATTTTAATCCCGTATAGGTTTTTGCTGTTGATAAATCATAACTGCATTCTCATTATTTCGTTATACGCATCCAGGATTTTGTTCCTGATTTGCATTGCAAATTGTAGCGCAAGGTCGGATTTGTTTAGGGCAAGCATTGAAGTGTGAAGGTCATCAATTTCGCCAGTTAAAACGCCAATTGTATCCTGGTAGTTCTCGTATTCTGCCGAATTTGCCATATTTATTGCGTCCTTTAGGATGTTTTGAAAAGATAAGCTTGTATCTTTCTTCCCCTCTGTTGCAAAGGGGGATTTTAAAGGAGACAATTGAGATATTTGATTAACTTGCACTTAAACCATCTCCTTATCTTCCTAAATCCAATGCACGAAGTGCCATGGTTTTCATATTGTTTAGGACCGTAACGTTTGCGTCATATGCCCTTGTTGCCGCCATCATGTCCACCATTTCGGTTAAAATGTCAACATTCGGAAGCCTCACCATGCCGTTTTCATCGGCGTCGGGATGGCTTGGGTCATATACCAGTTTATATGGTGAATTGTCTTCCACTATTCTTGATACCCTGACCCCGCCGGCAAGATTTTTTTGGCTTTTTCTCAAATATGCCGAAAAGGGCTGGGAGTTATCTTTTGAGGATAAAACCGCTATCCTTCTTCTGTATGGGCCTGTGCCGTTTGCGTTTTGCGTTGAATTCGCGTTTGCGATATTCTGGCTTATAACATCCATCCTAAGCCTTTGCGCCGTTAGCGCAGATCCTGCTATATCAAAAGACCTTAAAAACGCCATACTCACCATTCCTTATTAAAAAATTTTTTAAGCCCTGCCTTCGTTTATTACATACCTCATTTTTGAGATTTCCTTGTATGCCTTAAGCACCAGCGTTTGGTACAAAATCGTGTTTTTAGCGCTATCAAGCTGCTCAAGTTCCATATCCACGTTGTTTCCGTCAACTGTCATTTGAGTGCTCAAATCTTTTGTGATATACCTTGAGTAATCCCCCAAAGCCGCGCCCCCTTTTGTGAGGTGTTTTGCCCTCGTTCTTTTTAAGGAAGCTGAACTTTTTTGAGAAAGCTCGTTTTTGAAGATTTCCTCAAAATTCATCTTTGTCGCCTTATATCCCGGCGTTTCCGCGTTCGCGATGTTGTTTGCGATAATCTCGCTTTTTTTCCAAGAAAGATTCAACCCCTTTTCCAAAAGGGACATATTTGTGGAAAACAAGTTCAAGGAAAACACCCCCGTATCCTATAAACTAAAATTGCAGGCCTAAATAGCCGTAGATTTTTTTTATGTAATTTTGGGTTTCCTTCGGAAGCTTCGCATATTGCTCAGGGTCGTCCAAATTGGTTATCCCAAGCTTTGAAACGGTGCCGGGGCCTGCGTTGTAGGCAGCCAGCGCAATTTTTAAATCCCCGCCGAACCGGTTTAGCATCTGCTTTAAGTAGCTGGTCCCGCCAAATATGTTTTGGGCAGGGTCAAAGGGGTTGTCCACCCCTAAATACTGTGCGGTCTGCGGCATCAGCTGCATCAGCCCCATCGCGCCTGCGCTTGACACCACATTGGAATTAAAATTGGATTCCGCTTTTATCACCGCGCTGATTACGGACGAATCAATGCCAAAAAGTTTTGCCGCCTCGTTTATAATATCCTGATAATTTCCGCCGTAATTTACTGATACTTTTGCACCTGCTACTTTATTTAAACTATCATTTGTATCCGCCATCTTTTCATTTAACACTTCAAAAAAGGGCTGGCGCGGGCTTATGTTTAACTTAACCGGCACCCTTTTTTGAATTTCTTCAATCTTTTGTGCAAATATTTGGCTGACTGACAAATTCATTTCACATCACCCTTATTGCGGCTGTCAATTTGCATTACAAACACTAAAATCTTTGCCACTGCTTCATATAATTCCTCAGGGATTTCTTCCCCAAGTCTAACATAGCCCAAAAGCTGTGCAACAACACTGTCTGTAACAACAGGCACGTTACTTTCCTTCGCTTTTTTTATTATTTTTAAAGCTACTTCCCCTTTGCCTTTTGCCACAACCTTGGGAGCATTGTCTTTATCCTCATCGTATTTTACAGCAGCAGCAAAGATTTCATCTTTATCCATATCTATACCCTCTTGTCAAACCCTCTTTTTTCTTCCATAAGGCTTATGTACATCTTTAAATTTTCTATCGGGATTCCTCTCGGAATTTCGTTATAAGTAACTTTCAAAAGCCTGAAATCCGCTTTCTTCAGTGCATCATAAAGCCTTAAAATATCCCCCTTAAGCAATTTTGAAACTTCTTCGCTTTGTGTGCTGAAATTAATCATTATGTTATTTTTAAAATCAACAATAACTATTGCTTCAATATCACCTAAGGTTTGGGTAGGTATATTTAAATAAAGATACCTTTTTTCTTTGCCATTGTTTTCTTTAGTTTGTTTTATGAAACAAAGCTTTACGCTTTTTTTATCATCCCCCGCCAATACCGGGATTTGTGTATATATAAAATCCTGGGAAAACGCTTTCACCAGCTTTGTAAAGCGGAGGAAGGACTCCAAAATGCCGTCCTTTTCCTCGCCCTTTTTTATATCAATTTCTTTTTGCAAAAATGATATATTTAAAATCTCGCCTGCTATATTGTCAAAGGAAATAACGCCTGGCTCCCTGTCAATTTCGTCTGCGCTTTTAAATAACTTTAAAACCGCGTTTTTTAATTCTTCGTCGGTGCTTTCATCCTCTATGAGGCTTAATAAGTCAATCAGCAGTTTTTCTTCTTTTGCAAAAAATTTATTGTAAGTTTTCTTATTTTCCTCATTAATCTCTATATTGTTTTTGATAAAAAAAGCAACTTCATCTTCCGTTAAATCCTCATTGTTTTTAATTGCTTCAACAACCTTTAGAAAAACGTCCTTTGATGGCTTTAGCCCATGCTTTAATATAAGATGGGCTGCTTTTTTGTTTTCTTTAGTTTGGCTTACGTTAAGGGAGGAAAGTAGTTTGACGACGCTAACATAAGAAGCTTTAGGTTCTGGCCTGTCACGGACAATTTCGGCAAAAATCTGCTTGTCCGTTTTACTTTCAATACGGATAGAGAAGAAGTCACCTTCTTTACCTTTGAAACTATTTTTTAAGACTGTGGCATGAATTTCACCATTGGGAAATCTAAGATAAACTTCATTTTGGCCGCCGTATAAATCTATTGTTTTTACGGCTTGGACAACAACCACATCCCCCGCCCTGTAAGCTGTTTGAAAGGGTATTGGAGTTGTAGCTTTAGCAGTGCCACCGGGGATGCCATCCACCTTCATGGTTTATCACCACACAATGATAATTTACAATATTGCGCATGAATTTGACAAATTGGAGACTTTAAATATGCTAACCACTTGAAAATTTATACAAAAAAAACACGTAAAATAACTGCCCGAATGTGCAAGTTATATATAACATTTTATAAAATTATAGCAGATGGTTAAACATAATGTCAAGTTTTTTGCTGGATTTTCGACATTAAACTTTACATATGGAGATTTTCTTATTTTTTATTTTATAATTTGAAAAACAAGCCTAAAAATCCCCAAAATATGCAACGTCAGATAAAAAATTCCAAAAGAGATGAAAGAAAAATCAAAAGAATAAATAAAAAACCAATTTAAAACTTCTGATTTTTATGCAATTTATGATTTTTCCGTCACGTT
>JAAYMJ010000212.1 GCA_012521455.1 Clostridiaceae bacterium | reverse complement strand
TGAGGTGTAGCTATGTATCCCCGTTTTTTGCTTGGTGGGGACTCAAGCATAATTGTCCAATTTGAAAATGAAATCAGCCAAAAGGTGCATAAAAAAGTAATGGGCTTAACTAATGCCATAATGCGGGCAAAAATTAAGGGCGTTATTGAATGTGTCCCCACCTATAACACTGTTTTTATAACTTACAACCCTAAAAAAACCACCCACGAAAAAATAATCGAAAAAATAAAAAGCTTAAACTTTGATGGAAAAGACCAAAAGAAAAAGGCAAGGATTTTAAAAATCCCTGTTTGCTACGGACAAGATTTTGGCGGGGATTTAGAGGAAATATCCAAAATAACAGGCTTAAGCAGAGAAGAAATAATAAAAATCCATTCTGAAAAAGAATACTTAATTTACATGATTGGTTTTTTACCGGGGTTTGCGTATTTGGGGGGATTGGATGAAAGGCTGATTGTCCCACGGCTTGAAAACCCGAAGCTAAAAATACCCGCAGGCTCCGTCGCAATCGGGGGTAGCCAGACAGGGATTTACCCCGTTGACTCCCCCGGGGGATGGCGGATAATCGGAAGAACCCCCATAAAAGTTTATGACCAGGAAAGAAAAAACCCCGTCTTATTTTCAGCGGGGGATTATATCAAGTTTGAAGTGATAGATAGTGATATGTTTTACAAAATCCAGCGGGGTGAGCTAAAATGGGAATTAGAGTGATTGAGGCGGGATTTTTCACCACCGTACAGGACGGGGGGCGAAGGGGATATTTAAAATACGCCATACCTGAGTCGGGAGCGGCGGACAAAAGGGCTTATGAAATTTGTAATTTGCTTTTGGGAAACAATCAAGAAGCGGTTTTAGAATGCACTTTTTTAGGGCCTACTTTGGAATTTACAAAGGATAATATAATCGCAATAACAGGGGCTGACATGAGTCCTTCCTTAAACGGGGAAGAAATATCAATGTATATGGCGCACCCCGTTAAAAAGGGTGATATTTTATCCCTGAAAAGCGCAAAAAGCGGGGTCAGGGCATATATTGGGTTTTGCGGGGGTTTGGATATCAAAAAAGTTTTGGGAAGTTATTCAACAAACACAAGCATAGGTTTAGGGGGATTACAAGGCAGGGCACTAAAGCCAGGGGATTTCATACCTTTTAAAAAGCCCAAAGCCAAATTAAAAAACCTTTCGTCAAGAAGACTTCCATATCCTGATTATTTTGAAAAAAACACCCTCCGCGTCATTTTAGGCCCGCAGGATGACCGCTTTGTGAATGCTGATGAATTGTTCAACCACGGATATAAAGTCATAACTTTCAACAGGATGGGGTATAAACTTGAAGGCGGGCATTTGGAAAGCAAAGGCGGCTATGACATTATTTCTGACGGCATTCCCTGCGGGGCGGTACAGGTAAGCGGTGAAAAAAACCTGATAATTGCCGCGATGGACAGACAAACAACAGGGGGATATGCCAAAATCGGTTGCGTGATATCGGCGGATTTGCCCGTACTATCCCATAAAAAAGCTGGGGATATAATAAGGTTTGAAAAAACAGATATAAAAAAAACACATAGGATTTTGTTGGAAGAACAAAGGGAAATGGAGAATATCAAAAGGATAATCGAAGGTAAAAAATGGTGGTTTTTAAAATAGAATAATAAATCATGAGGTGGTTATGCAAATCCTGAATGACCCAAAAACGGCGCGAAAGCTAATCAGGGAAGGGAAAATCACAACCCACACATCCTCAATGTGCCCGGGATTTATCCAGGCGAATTTAGTAATTTTACAGGAAAAACACAAGGACGAATTTTTGGAATTCGCAAGGTTAAATAAAAAAGCCGTTCCCGTGCTTGAGGTGGGGAAGACCGGCTGTAAAGGCCTTGAGTTTTTATGCAGTGATGTGGATATATGTAAGGATATACCAAAGTACAGGGTGTTTAAATGTGGGGAATTTGCGGGTGAATTTACCGATGTGTCAGCTTTTTGGCAAAATGATTTTGTAAGCGTGCTTATCGGTTGCTCATTTACTTTTGAGCATGAGCTGACTAAAGCGGGAGTGCCCCTTCGCCACATAGAAGAAGGGAAAAACGTTTCCATGTATAAAACAAATATCCCCCTTATACCATTTGGCAAATTTGGCGGTAATATGGTTGTCAGCATGCGCCCTGTAAAAAAGGAAGATATAAAAAAAGTTGTAAAAATCACAAAAAAATTCCCCCACGCCCACGGTGAACCCATACATATCGGGAACGGGGAAGCAATCGGGATACGTGATTTACAAAAGGTGGACTTTGGGGACCCTGTTAGCATAAAGGAAGGGGAAGTGCCTGTCTTTTGGGCCTGCGGGGTAAGCGGCGAAATTGCGGTGTTAGGCGCAAAACTTGATATTGTAATTACCCACAGCCCAGGGCAT
>JAAYMJ010000211.1 GCA_012521455.1 Clostridiaceae bacterium | reverse complement strand
AGGGCGTTTAAAATCAGGGCGTCCGTCCTTGCGATGGGAATATTTAAGGACTGTCCCGACGGGGAATGGTTCTCAGGGGAAATTGTGGGGGCCTACCGCGACGGGCTGATTGATGAATACCTGATTGAGGATGGATACATATACCCCCAAAGCCCGGTTACAAGGGAAGAAATTGCTTCCATAGCCGTGAGGGCGTTAAGAAGGGTGAATTATTTGCCGCCTGGGGCGGATTTGGAATTTTCCGATTATGAAGATATTGCGCCATGGGCAAGGGGATATGTGGAAATTTGCGTAAAGCTTGGGCTTTTGTTAGGAACAGGGGATAACACCTTTTCGCCAAAAGCCAAAGCGACCCGCGCACAGGCTGCAGTATTGGTAAAAAGGATGATGGATATAAATAAGAGCCTTGAAAGGAAGAAACTTCCTGATACTGAATACATAGAACATGAAGTTGCGGATATTCCCTTTGAAAATTTAAGGCCAGCACATATTGGAAGCGAATACAAGCTGGTGTTTTACGATGATTTTGAAGGGGATACTTTGGATGCCTCAAAGTGGAATTACGGCTATCCGTGGGGAAACGGGAAAACCCACAACCACAGGGCTTACTGCGTTCCTGAAAACGTGATTGTAAAAGACGGGCTTTTGACCATTGTGGGGGAAAACAAAAAACACCCCGAAAGCCGCGGGGCAACCGCGAAATTTGATGGAAAGACTTTGAGCGTTGACTTTACTTCAGGGGCGATAAACACAAACGGCAAATACCACTTTAACTACGGCTACATTGAAGCCCGCCTGAAAGTTGCAGGCGGCAAGGGTATGTGGCCCGCCTTTTGGATGTTGGGAAACGGCTGGCCGCCGGAAATTGACATTATGGAATATTTGGGCTCAAAACCAACCCAGTATGTAACAAATGTCCACTTTAAGAAGGCTGACGGCTCGGGGAACGGATCCCATTACAACACCCCCGACGCGGGAGTGGATTTGTCAGAGGATTTCCATGTTTACGCCATTAAGTGGACCCCGAATTACATGAAGTGGTATTTGGACGGAAAGCAAGTGGGTACCACATTTACAAATAAACAAATGATCGCCACCCAAAAGAATATGTATATTATCTTAAACCTTGCCATCGGCGGATGGGACGGGGACCCTGACGAAACAACAAAGTGGCCGGCATATTACCAGTGCGACTGGGTCAGGGTTTGGCAAAGAGACACATATTAGTAAATAATACCTGCACGCTGTGCAGGTATTATGGTTTTTCAGGGGATTTGGTTATACCTTCTAAATCAGGTAAATATTTTTGTCGAAATTGATTAATATGTCGTTTATATTTAAAATGTAACCAATTTGTAATTAATATGTTATCTTTGCGAAATTATACTATAATAAAATACTAAAGTGAGCAAATTTTGTTTATCTATCATAAATTAACTATTTACATATTTGATTTATCTATGTATAATTAATATATCTAGTAGTGTGTTTGTTAATTATACATATAAAATTTGGTGTTAATTATTAATTAAATAAACACAATTAGCATGTACAAATTAAATTAGGAGGGTTATATTTTATGGGCAACAAAAAATCAATTAAGAAGTCAATTGTTTCACTGTTGTTGGTAGCAATTGCTCTAATTGGGATGATTCAGTTAAATGTACCAGCGGAAGAAGTTTATAGGGAATATCCATTGAACACTACTTTTGAAAACAATGGGAATCAATATTTAGTAATAGGCGATAATTTATTCCTTCTTGGTGACATGGAAGATCCCAACTATGTAATGGAGGAATGGGTAGACTCCGAAGAACAGAAACTAAGAAGGACAAACAGGCTTTATTACATAACAAATGCGGGCAGATTCATTGCAGATGCAGCATATCACGGAAGTTACGGTTATGAATTTCCGGGTAACTCCACTTTTATTTACAGAACAGAGGTAGAAAAAGAAAAAACATATGTGTTTTCCATGTGGGTAAAAGTTCCGAAGGGTTCCGATGCAAACTTTAGTGATACATACAGGCACATTGCGACAACCCTAGAAAGAGTTGGGTATATTGAAATAGGAAGAAAGACCCCCATTACCTATGGTGAATGGCAAAAAGAAGAAATAGTATTTGTAGCAAAAGACACAGAATTCAGATTCTATGTTGTTAATACTGGTAATGATGTAATGTATATTGACTGCTTAAACTTGCAGGAAGTTCAGGTAATTGAAAGTCCAATTGTGCCCGACAATAATGGGCCAACAATAAAGCAAGGCTCAAGTCCTGCATCTTATTTATCAGGCAGAGGCTTTATAGCAGGTGATGCAGTAATTTCCTATGATATAACTCACAAACTTACTTCAGATACAACCTTAACAATGATTGTAGGTTTATATGATAATCTAGGCAGGCTTGTTAGATTGGGCTCGGCTCAAGAAAACTTCAATGGTTTTAATGAGAAAAAAACACTGTCCATTAGGATGGATATTCCGGAAGCTCCTGAAGAAGAATTCAAAAATTATAATATAAAAATATTCTTAGTGGACACCCTTCAAGGATTAGATAAATTTGTACCAACTGAACAGTATAATTCTGAAGGTAAGAGAGCTGCTAAAGACTTGATTATTGGCGGATATAATATAATTTCAATCGCAGACAGCGGATTGACTTTGACATTACCTAATCCAAACGCTGACGCCTTAAGTTGGTCTGAAAGAACTGAAGCTGATAATCAACAATGGTTTATTTATGAAAAATCTCCAAACAGTGGCATTTATTATATCTATTCTAAAGCAAATCCGGAAAGATTCTTGAACAACTCAGGACACAGCAGAAATACAAGCACCTCAATTATAGCGTGGAAAGGTGATTACCGCGATACAAACGAAGAATGGGCTATTGAAGTTGTGGACGCAGAAGCTAAAACATACAGATTGAAGAATGTTGAATCCGGATATTATTTAGCAAAAATTGGTAAAGAGTCTGTAATTCAACATGATTTGGCTAATTCTGCGATTTTGTACATCGAAGGCGTGAGATAAGTCGGCTAGAATTACAATAAATTAGGAGGAAATAGCATGAGTTATAAGGTTAATGCAATAAAGAAATTGCTTTCATTGATATTGGTGCTATGCTTCATCTTGCCAAGTGCCATAGCTTTGGCGGATGACGATGTATTTATTGAAATTGAAAATGCTAAAGTAAAGATAAATACTTTGCAAGTTGATTTAATATTTGAAAACGCTGACAACTATCCAGTATTCTTTATGTATATTCTAAGACCTGGCGTTTCATTTGATAATCTAACGCCAAAGGAAGACTTGTTTGAAGATGTATTGTACTTTGATGAAATTCTATCAAAAGACAAAGAAAAATATACATTTACATACGATATTGACGATTCAAACGAATCAGGTTATTACACCGTTGTTGTAGTAGGCGCGCAAGTAAAATCAAGGGAATTCTTCTTTGCAAACGAAGAATACAGAAGAGAAATGTTTGATGTATTCAGATCAAGTGAGTCAACAGCTGATGATATAATCGATATAATTGAAAGCAATAAAGATATTGCAGAAGCAAGCGGTATTAAAGTACCTATTTTCGATATGCTAAGCCGCAAAAGCAAAGAGTTTTTCGCAGAGTATGTTTTAAAAATAAATGACAGAAGCGACTTTACAGAAGAACAAGTTGCAGAAATGGTAAACTTTGCTTTGGTTTATGCTACAATTGCAAAAGAAGGTAATGCAGATAAGAGCTTGAAAGCTATAGACGAAGCAATTGTAATGTTTAATTTGAATGAAGATGTAAGTCAATTGTATACAAACATGACAGACAAAGCACGTATAAAAGTAGCTTCTCATTTGATGAGCAAAGGTTTTACAGCTTCTAATGATTTTGATAAAGCAAAAAGAGATTTTAAGGAAACATTGGAAGATTCCATTATTGTAGGGGGATTTAACCAAACCCACTGGCAGGCTATATTTGATTATTTAAAAGAATTTAAGAATTACTTCCCCCTTGATAAGATGAACGGGGTATATGAATTCTTCTATAAAGATAATAGCGAATTGACAAAAGATCAAATTAAGAAGAAGGAAAGCGCAGCAAAGGATATTCAAAATGGCAAAGACTATTATAGCACAGAAGAAATCACAGACAGTACAATGAAAGCAAAGAATAAAGCATTGCAAAGTAGTGTACCTGACGACAGCGGAAAGAAAGACTCTACAAAAGGCGGCGGCGGTGGAGGCTCAAGCTCATCGGGCTTAACATCATATACATTGCCGCAGGACATGACCCAATTAAAAGTTTATAGATCAAGTGACTACTACACCGACGTTACTGCCGTATTCAGCTGGGCGGATGAAAGCATTGCTAAACTTACTGCAAAAGGCGTTGTAGAGGGTATTGGCGACAGGAAATTCAATCCACAAGGCGCTGTTACAAGGGAAGAATTTATTAAGATGTTGGTTAACGCATTACAGATTAGCGATTTAACAGCTACCACGTCATTTACTGATGTTCCGCAGGACAGCTGGTATTATATCTATGTTGCAAGTGCTGAAAAAGCAGGCATTACACAAGGTATGGGTGATGGAACATTTGGTGTTGGAAGGACTATAACCCGCCAGGATATGATTACGATGGTATACCGCGCAGTTATTAAACTTGGCAGGGGTGTTAATAGAGGCTCACAAATTCAAATTAGCGATTATGCTTCAATCAGCGATTACGCAAAAGAGGCAGTTAACTATATGAACGGTGCGATTCCTCCCATCTACTCACCAATGTTAGCGCCAACTGCAACCGCAACAAGAGCAGAAGCAGCATATGTAATTGCTCAGTTATTGGACTAATTAATTTATGAATATTAATAAACAGGAGAGGGTTGTAGCATGCAGAGAATTAAGTCAATTATTATAGCGGTTATAATGCTTTTAAGCATGGTGAGCCAGGGTGTTATTGCAGCTACTTTTTATGACGTAGCTGGTACTGAATATGAAAATGCTGTTGAATTATTGAATTATCTTGGGATTATGAGAGGATATGATTCAACAACATTTAGGCCTGACAGTACCATTACCCGCGCTGAAATGGCTGCAGTGGCACTTAGGATGCTAAAAATGGACACATTGACAAGGCAGGTTGATGAATCAAAGTTTTATGATACGGATTTCCACTGGGCGGCAAACCAAATTAACCTTGCTGCCGAACTTGGAATTTTAACAGGCTTTGAGGACGGCACATTCAGGCCGGATGATGTTGTAACAGAAGAACAAGCAGTAAAAATTATCGTAAGCGTGCTAGGCTATGGCAGTTACGCTTACGCAAAAGCCGGTTACCCAAACGGCTATCTCCAGGTTGCAAACTCAATCGGGTTAAGCAAGGGAGTTAACATTCAGGTCGGCAGGGAAGCTTCCAGGGGTAAAGTTGCAAAACTTGTTTACAATGCAATGAGCATTGACATTATGGAAGCAGGCGTTACAATGTCCGATACGATAGTTACCTATGAAGTGATGGAAGGGGTAACACTACTTTCCAGATACTTTGGGCTAACAACAGTAAAAGGCGTTGTTGAAGCAAATAGTGACACCTCATTTTTCGGAAAATCCACCTTGCGGGATGGTTACATCTTGCTAGATAATGGCGAAATGTTCATCGTTGGGGATACCGACATTGATAAATACCTTGGATATTATGTAACCTTGTATGTTGAAGATACAGGCGATAATGACTTTAGAACCGTTAAGTTTTATGAAGTGTCAGGCAAAAAGAACAATTCACTTGTGATTAACGCGGAAAACATTGATAGTGTTACAGTTGTAAAAGGTCAATATCAATTTACATATTGGCAGGACATTGAAAACGATAGTAAGCCTAAAAATGTCCGCACTTCAGGCACACCGATTGTTATTTACAATGGCGCAACCCTGATTAATGTTGATGTTGACGACTTAAAGCCCAAATATGGTAAAGTTACACTGATTGACAATGACGGCGATGACGTATACGATATAATCGATGTATTGGATTATAGGTTCATTACAGTAAACAATGTTTCCAAGTCAGTTAGCAGAATTGTAGGCACAAACAATGAAGTAATTTCATTGGATGAAGAAAATGCAACAGTAAATATCTACTATACGGACGGCAGGAAGGCAACATTTGATGATATCAGGCAGAATAACGTTTTAGCTTACGCCGCAAGCAAGGACAATTCTGTAAAAACAGTT
>JAAYMJ010000210.1 GCA_012521455.1 Clostridiaceae bacterium | reverse complement strand
GCCGTACTCAACGTGGTCCCCGTCATTTACGCAGATTTCCACAACTTCACCGTCGCAGGAGGACTCCACTTCATTCATCAGCTTCATTGCCTCAATAATGCAGACCACGTCGCCCTTTTTCACCTTGGCCCCCACTTTAAGGCTCCCTTTGCCCATGGACTCCAAAGAATGGAATATCCCCACAATGGGGCTTTTTATTGTCTGGCAGTTGTCATCATTTACGGATTTCACGGTTTCCGCCTCTTCAGGGCCAGGCGCAATATAACTTACCTCGGGCGCGGCTTTCACGCCGCACGAAACCCCGCCTTTTTCCATGGAAAGCTCAAATTCGCTGGTTTTAAAAGTAAAGGTATTAATGTTTGCCGAATTTATTTTGTCAATTAATTTTATTACATCATTTATATCCTTAATCATAAAATCACCTTATTCCCATTTTTTAAATAGCAGTGAGCCGTTGTGCCCGCCAAACCCGAAAGAGTTGGAAAGGGCGTATTTTACCTCATGTTTGCGCATAGCGTTTGGAACATAGTCCAAGTCAAGTTCAGGGTCGGGCACCTTGTAGTTTATGGTTGGCGGGATAAAGGAATGGTTAATCGCCAAAATTGAAGCCACCGCCTCAATTGCCCCTGCCGCGCCAAGCAAATGCCCCGTCATGGACTTTGTGGAAGATACGGGCACTTTTTTGGCATATTCCCCAAACACCATTTTTATTGCCTTTGTTTCGCAAAGGTCATTTAACGGGGTGCTTGTGCCGTGGGCATTGATGTAGGATACCTGGGAAGGTGCTATATTTGCCTCCTTTATAGCCTGCGCCATTGCGTTGGCCGCCCCTTGCGCCTCAGGGTCCGGGGCGGTTATGTGGTGGGCGTCGCAGGTTGAGCCATAGCCCACAATTTCTGCATAAATTTTGGCGCCCCTTCTTTTTGCGCTTTCAAGTTCTTCCAAAACTAACATGGCGCTGCCTTCCCCGATTACAAAGCCCGAGCGCTCCGCATCAAAGGGAATGCTTGCCCTGCTGGGGTCTTTTGATGTGGTTAACGCCTTCATATTTATAAAGCCAGCAACCCCAGCCTTTGTAATTCCCGCCTCCGAACCGCCGCATACCGCCGCGTCGGCATATCCTGATTTAATCTGGCGGTACGCTTCGCCTATGGCGTTTGTGCCCGACGTGCAGGCGGTAACCACCGCGAGCACCGAGCCTTTGCAGTTATACTTAATGGCAATTTGTCCCGGCAGGATATTTGAAATAATCATGGGCACATAAAAGGGCGAAACCCTGGAAGGGCCTTTTTCGGCAAACTTCAGGCTTTCGTCCTCAACGGTGCCGACGCCGCCAACGCCTGAGCCCACAATTACCGAAAACCTGTAGGGGTCATAATCCCCTTCCTTAATGTTTGCGTCATTCATGGCCTGGATTGCCGCAACCATGCCAAAGACACAAAAGCGGTCCATTCTCCGGGCTTCTTTTTTGTCAATGTAATCTTCCACTTTCAAGCCCTTGACCTCCGCCCCAAGGCGGGCTTCATACCCCGCTGTGTCAAACAGGGTGATTTCCGAAATCCCGCATTTTCCTTCCATTAGGGCGGACAAATACTCATCTATGTTATTGCCTATGGGGGTTACTGCCCCCATGCCTGTTACAACCACTCTTCTCATAGCTAAAACCCTTTCCGCTATAAAATTAAGCCGCCATCCACCACAATGGTCTGGCCGGTGATGTAGCCGGACATATCAGAGGCCAAAAACAATGCCGCGTTTGCCACGTCATCCACAGTCCCCATCCGCTTTAGGGGAACATTGTTTATGATTTCTTCCCTGTATTTTTCGCTCAAAGCCCTGGTCATATCGGTGTCAATAAACCCGGGCGCAATGGCGTTTACATTTATATTCCTTCCCGCAAGCTCTTTTGCCAGCGATTTTGTAAGCCCGATAATGCCTGCCTTGCTTGCGGCGTAATTGCTCTGCCCCGCGTTCCCGCAAAGGCCGATAACGCTTGAAATGTTAATGATTTTTCCCGACCTTTGCTTAATCATGTAAGGCGTTAAGTGCTTTATAGTGTTGAAAGCCCCAAACAGGTTTGTTTTTATCACTTTCTCAAAGTCGGAATCACTCATTTTAATGATTAACGCGTCCTTTGTGATTCCGGCGTTATTCACTAAAATATCAATTTTTGAAAATTCCGCGATTGCGCTCTCAACAAGCTCTTTTGCCCCGTTAAAATCCGAAACGTCGGCTTTTATGGGCACGACCTTCACATTTTCCTTTTCAAGCTCTTTTTTTAAGATAAGGGCGTCGGCCTCACTTGAGTAATAATTTAGCGCGATATTTACCCCCTGCTTTGCAAAAGCGCAGGCAATCGCCTTTCCAATCCCTTTCGCGCCCCCTGTGATTATGGCGCATTTTCCTTTTAAATCACGCATTTTCCACACTCCCTTTAAGGTTTTGAAGCTCCCCTAATGTCTTTTGCAAGGAGTCAAAATCATCCACCGTTAAAACTTTTGCGCTTCTTTCAATTTTTTTCACAAAACTCCCCAAAGTTTTGCCCGGCCCGACTTCAATAAAGAGATTTATCCCCTCGCCGTTTACCATATTTTTAATTATGTCAACCCACAAAACCGGCGAATGAACCTGCTTTGATATTAAATCAACCATGCTTTCAAAAGCATAGGGCTTTGCGGTTACATTGGAATAAATTTTGTATTTGGGGGGATTTAGGGAAAGATTTGAAAGATGGGATTTTAATTTTTCCCCGACAAAAGAGAGCAGACTTGAATGAAACGGGCCGCTGACATTTAGGGGAATAGGTTTTAGGCCGCTTTCTTTTGAAAACTCAATGAATTTTTCAATAGCAATATCTTCCCCAGCCACAACGATTTGATTGGGGGAATTGAAATTTACCGCTTCACATACCCCAAAGTTTGAGGCTTTTTTAACAATCTCAAGGGTTTTATCCCAACCACCAATGGAGGCGCACATTTTGCCTCGCACATCACTCATGAGCCGCGAGCGTTCTTTTACAAGGGAAAGGCCGTCTGAAAAACTAAGAACGCCGCAAGCACAAAGGGCTGAAAACTCTCCTAAGGAAAAACCCGCGTAAACACGCTCTGAAAAGCCCAGGTTATCCAACCCTTTTTCCAATGCGCTATATGCCGCCATTGTCGCGGTAAACACCGCAGGCTGGGTGTTTTGGGTTTTGGAAAGTTCCTCCAAAGATGAATTAAAACACAAATTTTTTATTTCTTCCCCCGCCTGGTCAAAAATGGCTTTCCCTTCGGGGGTGTTTTCATAAATTGTTTTTCCCATTCCCTCGTACTGGGACCCTTGGCCTTGGAAAATTAACGCTATTTTCATAGGCTTCCTCCAAGCGAATTTCTAAGTTTAATAAAATCAGAAACAAGCTCATCCAGTATTTCCTTCGCGCTTTGCCGCCTGTTCACTAACCCCGCGATTTGCCCCGCCATGACGGAGCCGAATTCCACATCCCCTAAAATTGCGGCGTTTTTAAGGGAGCCTGTGCAAAGCCGCTCGATTTCTTCTTCCTTTCCTCTTTCCTTTTCAAGCTCAAGCACTTTTCTTGTAAGCTTATTCCTGATTACCCTCACAGGGTGGCCGGTGCTTCTTCCTGTTACCACTGTGTCGGTGTCCTTTGCGGAAATAATTAAGTCTTTGTAGTTTTCATGCACCGTGCATTCCTCTGCCACCAAAAAACGGGTCCCCATTTGAACGCCGCTTGCGCCCAAAACAAAGGCCGCCAAAATCCCGCGGGCGTCAGCAATCCCTCCTGCGGCGATTACAGGGATTTTTACCGCGTCAACAACCTGAGGCACCAGCGCCATGGTGGTAAGCTCACCAATATGGCCGCCCGCCTCGCAGCCTTCGCAGATTACGGCGTCAGCCCCCGCCCGCTCCATGCGGACAGCCAGCGCCGAAGAGGGGACAACGGGAATGACTTTTATATTGTTTTCCTTCCACATGGGTATGTATTTTCCCGGGTTTCCCGCCCCCGTGGTTACCACCGCCACCTTTTCTTCCGCCACCATATGGGCGATTTCTTCGGCATAGGGGCTTAAAAGCATTATATTCACACCAAAGGGTTTGTCGGTGAGTTCTTTCGTTTTTCTGATTTCCTCCCGTACTACTTTGGTTTCATGCCCGCCGGCAGCCACAATCCCAAGCCCGCCCGCGTTGGACACGGCGCTGGCTAGGGAATGGTTTGCAATCCACGCCATGCCGCCCTGCAAAATCGGGTATTTTATACCCAAAAGTTTTGTGACTTGTGTTTCTACCATTCTACACCTTCCTTTTTTACCATTTTAATAACAAAGCCCCGCTTGTAAGCCCTGCCCCGAAGGCCACTAAAACTATGTAGTCGCCCTCACTAAGCAGGCCTTTTTTATTTATTTCATCCAGGCAAATGGGCACGCTTGCGGCAGAGGTGTTGCCGTAGGAGTTTACGTTTACGATAAATTTTTCCTCACTTACATTAAGCTTTTCCGCCGCATAGTCAATAATCCGCTTGTTTGCCTGGTGGGGAACAATGTATTTTATTTTTTCAATGTCCAAATTTGCCTTTTGCAAAACCTTTGTAACTTCATAAACTAATGCTGAAGTCGCAAAACGGAAAACCTGACGGCCGTCCATCACAAGTTTTCCCGGGATTTCATCATTTTGGGAAAAGGGGTTATTTATTTTAAAGCTTTCGCAGTATAGAGAATTTGTCTCATCGGGATAACTTGTCAAATTTGAGGCAAGTATCCCTTCCTCCTCATCCCTTTTTAAAACAACCGCCCCCGCCCCGTCGCCAAAGAGGATACAGGTCGAGCGGTCCTGCCAGTTTGTGATTTTACTTAAAACATCACAACCCACAACCAGCGCATACTCATGGTTTTGGCTTTCCATAAGGGATTTTGCCACCGCAAGCGCGTACACAAAACCGCTGCAGCCCGCGGCAATATCAAAAGCGCAGGCTTTTTTTATCCCCAACTCCTTTTGGATTAATGAGGCGCTTGCCGGGGTTATGTAGTCTTGTGTAATGCTTGCAAAAACTATTAAGCCGATTTGTGATTTATCTATTTTTGCGTCTTCAATTGCGCAAAGACTTGCGTCAAGGCTTAGGGAAAGGTTTGTTTCATCTTGCGCAATCCTTCTTTCGCTAATTCCCGTGCGCTGGATTATCCAGTCGTTTGACGTTTCCACCATTTTTTCCAAATCAAAATTTGTCAAAACATTTTTGGGAAGGGAACTTCCCGTTCCAATTATTTTAACTCCCACCATATCAAACCTTTCTTGACGTTTTTTTAACAAAACAGGAAATCTTTTTATGGTTTAGTATATTATACTTATGCACTTTTTATTTGTCAAGCAAAACAGTAGGGAAACTGGGAAAAAATGTAAACGGCATTTTGCAATTGACAAAGCCGTGTGTAAAGATATAAAATTAAACAATAAATATAGTAAGAAAGGCATATATAGGTTATAATTATGAAAAAATGGATACTGGCATTATCAGCATTTTTAGTTTTGGTTTTGGCGTTTTTTATTTATAACCGCGCCCACAGAAAAATGGTAATTACTGAAATAACGTTGAAACAGGAGGAATATGAAGTGGTAAAATACGAAAGCTTTAAACCAGGAGAGCTTTGGATTGACGACCAAGGTCACCATATCCAGGCCCATGGCGGTGGGATTTTATATGATGAAAAGACAAAAAAATACTACTGGTACGGTGAAAACAAGGCATATCCCGACCATTACCCAAGAAACGGCGTTATCGGCATGAGCTGCTATTCATCCACCGACCTTTATAACTGGAAGTACGAGGGATTGGCGCTTTCCGCGGTAACTGACCCTGACGCGGGATATCCTTTGAGCGATTTAAAGCCGGACAGGGTTTTTGAGCGGCCAAAGGTAATTTACAACGACAAAACCAAAAAATATGTAATGTGGGCCCACATTGAAAGCCCCGATTACAGCTACGCCCGGGCAGGGGTCGCAATTTCCGACTCCCCGACAGGCCCCTTTACCTATCTGGGGAGCGAAAGGCCAAACGGGCAGATGAGCAGGGATATGACGCTGTTTAAAGATGACGACGGCACGGCTTATTTAATTTACGCAAGCGAACATAACAGGACATTATATATTTCAAAATTAACCGACGACTACTTAAAGCAATCCGGCGAATATGTAAGGGTGTTTATAGACCAGTCCCGTGAAGCGCCCGCAATTATAAAGCATGAGGGAAAATACTACATGGTAACTTCCGCCTGCACGGGCTGGGCGCCAAATGAGGCAAAATACGCGGTTGCTGACAATATCTTCGGGCCATGGACAGAAATAGGAAACCCATGTATAGGTGAAAACGCCCACTTGACATTCTACAGCCAAAGCACATTTATTTTGCCCATGCCAAACCAAAAAGGGCGCTACATCTTCATGGCTGACCGCTGGAACCCCAAAAATTTGGGGGATTCAAGGTATGTTTGGCTCCCATTGGATTTTTACGACGGAAAAATGGTGATTGAGTATTTTGATGAGTGGAGCATGGAAAACACCAAAAGGGTGTACGCTGAAGAAATCAGCGTAAATACAACCCTAAATACAAAGCCCGGTTTACCCCATACAATCGATGTGTTGGTTGAGGGGGAAAAGGGAAGCTACAAGGTGGAATGGGAATATGACAAAAAGAATTTAGGCACAATCGGCCAGTTTAAGGCAAACGCTAAAATTTTAGACCTAAACGTCACAAAACAGATTGGGAAAATAAATGTCTATCCCGCAAACTTAATCTACTTTGTGGACTGCGCCCCCGATGAGTCAAAGGAGTATTTGGAAGTAAAGAAAACCAACAACCTCCTAAATTCCGTTTCCGACAAGGCATACGGCGTTGACCCTGTGACGGGGAAATCATGGGGGTATGAAAAGACAAAGGATATTTATGCCTACAACGAAAACACCGATATGTTCTCAAGCGTGCGGGCCGATGAAAGCCAGGTTGCGGGAAACGGCGTAAAATATAAGTTTGAAGTTCCAAACGGGACCTACAAGGTCTATGTGGGGCTGCACGACCCGTGGGCAAATTCAGGAAGGTACATGAATTTAGAGGTAAACGGGGAAGTTAAGGAAAAGGATTTTGTGTGCCCTGCGGACAAGCGCACATATATTTATGACGTTACCGTCAACAACGGGGAAATTACAGTTGACGTATTGCGCAGCGAAAAGAGCACAAACAATTCCCACGCGCCGTTGGTAAGCTTTATCATGATAGGCAAATAACAAAAAGAGAAAGGATTGTTTAGATATATGGGGATGGCAAAACAATACGAACCTCAAAAAGTTGAAGAAAGGATATATGATAATTGGCTGAAAAAAGGATATTTCCACGCAAAGGTTGACCCGGACAAAGAGCCTTTTACCATAGTTATCCCGCCCCCAAATGTTACAGGGCAGCTTCACATGGGGCATGCTTTGGACGAAACATTGCAGGATATCTTAATCAGGTATAAACGCATGAGGGGATTTTCCACCCTCTGGGTGCCGGGCACCGACCATGCGGGGATTGCGACACAAATTAAGGTTGAAGAGGTTTTAAGGAAAGAAGAAGGCTTAACCCGCTACGATTTAGGCAGGGAAAAGTTTTTAGAAAGAGTATGGGACTGGAAAAACAAATACGGCTCCAGGATTATTGAACAGCTTAAAAAACTGGGCTGTTCCTGCGACTGGGACAGGCTCCGCTTTACCATGGACGAAGGCTGTTCCAGGGCGGTTAGGGAAGTTTTTGTAAACCTTTATGAAAAAGGCTTGATATACTGGGGAAACCGCATTATAAACTGGTGCCCCAGCTGTAAAACCGCCCTGTCCGACGCGGAAGTCGACTATGAAGAAAAAAGCGGCCATTTTTGGCATATTAAATACCCCGTAAAAGACAGCGGTGAGTATGTGGTAATTGCCACAACCCGCCCTGAGACCATGCTCGGGGACACCGCGGTGGCAGTAAACCCCGGGGATGAAAGGTATACCCACTTAATCGGCAAAACCCTGATTTTGCCCCTTGTAGGGCGGGAAATCCCAATTATAGCGGACAGTTATGTTGACATGGAATTTGGCACGGGCTGTGTAAAAATCACCCCAAGCCATGACCCCAACGACTTTGAAGTAGGAAAACGCCACAACCTGCCTGAAATCAAGGTAATGAACGACGACGCCACAATCAACGAAAACGGCGGGAAATACCAAGGATTAGACAGGTACGAGGCAAGAAAGAGGATTGTGGAGGATTTAGAAAAAGAGGGGCTTTTAGTAAAGGTTGAAGACCACAGCCACAATGTGGGCCAGTGCTACCGCTGCGGCACCACTGTTGAGCCAATTACCTCAAGGCAGTGGTTCGTTAAAATGGAGCCTCTGGCAAAACCCGCGTTGGAAGCTGTAAAAAGCGGCGAAATTTCCTTTATCCCCGACAGGTTTTCAAAAATTTATATAAACTGGATGGAAAATGTCCACGACTGGTGCATATCCCGCCAGCTTTGGTGGGGTCATAGGATCCCTGCCTTTTACTGCGACGACTGCGGGAAAATGCACGTTTCAAAAGTGGACTTGGAAGCTTGCCCCGACTGCGGAGGCAGTGTTTATCAGGAAGAAGACGTGTTAGACACTTGGTTTTCTTCCGCCCTTTGGCCCTTTTCCACTTTGGGCTGGCCCGATGAAACCGAGGATTTAAAATACTTCTACCCCACAAGCGTTTTGGTTACAGGGTATGACATCATCTTTTTCTGGGTTGCGAGAATGATTTTCTCAGGCTTGGAGCACACAGGAAAAATCCCCTTCAAGCATGTTCTAATCCATGGCTTAGTGCGGGACTCCCAGGGAAGGAAGATGAGTAAATCCTTGGGTAACGGCATAGACCCATTGGAAATTGTTGAAAAGTACGGGGCCGACGCCTTAAGGTTTACTTTGGCCACCAACAACTCCCCCGGGAACGACATGCGCTTTTACATGGAAAGGGTGGAAGCCAGCCGCAACTTTACAAACAAAATCTGGAACGCGGCAAGGTTTATCCTGATGAATTTGACAATTTCCGACACCTCTCTGCCGCAGGACCTTGAAATTGAGGACAAGTGGATTTTAAGCTTGTATAATACTTTGGTAAAAGAAGTGACTGAAAATTTGGAAAAATACGAACTAGGGATTGCCCTTGGAAAAGTTTATGACTTTATTTGGGACAGGTTCTGCGACTGGTACATTGAGCTTGTAAAACCAAGGCTTTACGGGGAAGATGTGGCAAAGAAGGAAAGCGCGCAAAAAGTTTTGGTATATGTACTAAAGAACACCTTAAAACTTTTGCACCCCTTCATGCCCTTTATAACCGAAGAAATTTATCAAGCCCTTCCCCACAAAAGCGAAAGCATTATGATTGCGCCCTGGCCAGAATATAAGAAGGAATTTGAATTCTTTGAAGAAGAAAAGCACATGGACATAATCTGCGAAGCAATAAAAGGCATAAGGAACACCCGCGCGCAGATGAACGTTCCCCCTTCAAAGAAGGCCAATATGATAATTGTTACCGATGAAGTGGCGCTTTATGAAAAGACTTCCTACTTCTTTGAAAAGCTGGCGGGGGCGTCAAAGGTTGTGGTTCAAAAAGAAGAATATGACAAACCTGAAAATGCCGCAAGCGAAATCACCGTAAACGCGAAAATCTATATACCATTGGATGAGCTTGTGGACAAAGAAAAGGAAATCGCAAGGCTTCAAAAAGAAAAGGAAACCATTGAGGCTGAAATCAAGAGGGCAAAGGGCAAACTTGAAAATGAGGGCTTTGTGAAAAAAGCGCCCGCAAAATTAATTGAAGAGGAAAAAGAAAAGCTTGCCCGATACACCCAAATGCTTGAAAAGGTTGAAGAACAGCTAAAAGGGCTATTATAAAAAAAGAAAGCTGACCGAAAGGTCAGCTTTCTTTTTTTAAGATAATTGGTTTGAGAACCAAAAACATGCCACATTTAATGTTATGGTTTTATTCTAAAACAGTTCCGGCAGCGGGTACATCTATAATTGCAAATCCGCTGACTTCGCTGGTTTTTATTGGGGGAAATAAAATTATTAGCTTAATCTGGTAATAGACCAGTAAATACCGGTGTTATTTGCGCCGAGGTCTAAGGTTAAAGTTAAGCCGTCAGCTTCATAGAATAGACCCACAGTATCACCCGCATTTAGCTCAACTTCGCCTGCTAAGGTAATTGAGCCATTTCCTAAAATTACCCTTACGGGCAAAAGTCCTACGATGTTAATGCTTAATAACGGGATAAAACCTATGATGAGGTCGGTTAGAACCGGAGATGTCCTTCTTACCACAAAGTATGGGTCAATATTGCCGCCTACACTTGCGGTAAGAGTTCCGGCTGAATAGTTAATCGTTGCTTCAATCAAATAGGTGCCGGTTTCAGGAGCAACGAATAAACCTGTTACCGGGTCAAAGGAAGTGTTATTGAAATACGGGGATGTTACTGACCAGCCTGTCAATAGGGTTGTGGCGTTTACAGAAAGGGTTGGCAAGAAAGCAGAGAAGCCTTCATCAGTTACACCAACACCAGTGGGACCAGTCGGGCCAGTGGGACCTGTCGGGCCTGTTGCGCCATCAGCACCAGTGGGGCCAGTAGGACCTGTTGGGCCTGTTGCGCCATCAGCACCAGTGGGGCCAGTAGGACCTGTTGGGCCAGTAGCACCGTCAGCACCAGTGGGACCAGTAGGACCAGTTGCGCCATCAGCACCAGTGGGGCCAGTGGGGCCAGTAGCACCGTCAGCACCAGTGGGACCAGTCGGACCTGTTGCGCCATCAGCACCAGTGGGGCCAGTAGGACCAGTTGCACCAGTCGGGCCTGTCGCTGCTTCGTCATCACTTAGTATCATTAATGAAGCCTTAACCGGAACCGTTTGAGCCAAGAATACGGACGCGCCGCTTCTGTTAATTAATTCTAAAACAGTTCCGGCAGCAGGTACATCTATAATTGCAAATCCGCTGACTTCGCTGGTTTTAATCGGGGAATTGCCCGCGATTACTTCGGTTGCAGGAGTTGTTTCAATTTCAAAAATGGGGAATTTGTTGTTTGAAGCGGATTGAACCGCTACAAACCAATTTATTGTATACCTGCCAGGTTCGTTAAAAGTGATTACACCTGTCATATTATCAAAAGAAATATTGCCATTTTGAATAACTAAATTGTCAAATTCAACCCTTTGGTCATTTAATATTTCGGTACCGGCAAGTTTTTCAACTTGTAATGCAATATTAGCCATATTATCCTCCCATATAACATTAAACTTGCAAGGAGGTTAGCATTACTATCTAAATTTATCAGCTTAATCTGGTGATGGACCAGAAAATACCTTTATCAATTGAACCCAAGTTCAAACCCAATGTCATGGTATCGTCTTCATAGAATAATCCTACAATATCACCCGCGTTTAGCTCAACTTCCCCTGCCAGGGTAACTTCGCTATTGGCTAAAATAACCCTTGTTGTCAATGTCCCGGCTAAGTCCACTTCAAATACTGGCAACTCACCGGAAATTAGTTCGGTAACTACCGGCGATGTCCTTCTTACCACAAAATAAGGGGTAACTCCAGGCGCTAGGGCTGAGTCAATGGTCCCATCCACTTCGTAGTTAATCGTTGCAGTTATCAAATAGGTGCCGGTTTCAGGAACTTCAAATTCACCAGTTGCCGGGTCAAAGGTAGTGTTATTGAAATATGGTGGGGTTACTGTCCAGCCAGTTAATTGAGTGGATGAAGTTGCAAGCACGTTTTGTATAAATGCCGAGAAGCCTTCATCAGTTACACCAACACCAGTGGGACCAGTCGGGCCAGTGGGACCAGTAGGACCAGTTGCGCCATCAGCACCAGTGGGGCCAGTGGGGCCAGTCGCATCGTCAGCACCAGTGGGACCAGTCGGGCCTGTTGCGTCATCAGCACCAGTGGGGCCAGTAGGACCTGTTGGGCCTGTTGCGCCATCAGCACTAGTCGGACCTGTTGGGCCAGTAGCACCGTCAGCACCTGTCGGACCAGTAGGACCAGTTGCACCAGTCGGGCCTGTCGGACCAGTTGCACCGTCAGCGCCAGTCGGGCCTGTAGGACCAGTCGGGCCATCCGCACCAGTAGGACCTGTCGGTCCAGTAGCACCGTCGGCGCCTGTCGGACCTGTTGGGCCTGTTGCACCGTCAGCGCCTGTCGGACCATCAGCACCAGTGGGGCCAGTAGGACCTGTTGCACCAGTTGCACCAGTCGGACCATCAGCACCAGTCGGGCCTGTCGGGCCAGTTGCACCAGTCGGGCCTGTCGCTGCTTCGTCATCACTTAGTATCATTAATGAAGCCTTAACGGGAACTGTTTGAGCCAAGTACACGGTTGCGCCGCTTCTATTTATTAATTCAAGCACTGTGCCTGCGGCGGGTACATCTATAATAGCAAATCCGCTGACTTCGGTTGTTTTAACCGGGGAATTTCCGGCAACAACCTCAGTTGGTGGCGTGGTTTCAATTTCAAAAACAGGGAATTTGCTGCTTGAAACGGATTGTACCGCTACAAACCAGTTTATTGTATACCTTCCAGGCTCGTTAATAGTTATTACTCCAGTGGTGTTATCAAAAGTAATATTGCCATTTTGGATAACCAGAGTATCAAATTCGACTCTTTGGTCATTTAATATCTCGGTACCGGCAAGCATTTCAACCTGCAAAGCAATATTTGCTGCCATATTATCCTCCCTCTTGAGAATTTAAATCCATATAGGGCTTTTGTGCTTTGTCCATTTTATGAATAAAAAACACCTGTTGTATCTCTTTTATATAATATGAAAATTTCTACTTTAGGTGACAAATTAATACAAAAAACACCAACCTGTTTACATAAAATTTTCAAAAAAATTTTTAAAAATTTTTTTAGAATATATTGACATATTTTTAGCAATAGTGTACTATATTAAATAATACAGATAGTACACTTCATACACTTATACAAAAAAGGAGGTAAGAAGGTGTTTACGCTTGATTTTAGCGACAGGCGCCCCATATACGAGCAGATAAAAGACAATATAAAAGAAATGATACTGCGGGGCATATTAAAGGAAAACGAAAAAATTCCTTCAGTAAGGGAGCTGGCGGTTATGCTTACGATAAATCCAAACACCATACAAAAAGCGTACCGGGACTTGGAAAACGAAGGATATATCCACACGGTAAAGGGGCGTGGGAGTTTTGTGACAAGCCATGCCCATAACCTAACAAAGCTAAAGGTGCTTGAAGTTAAGAAGGAATTTGAAAAGAGCGCAAAAACACTAAAAGAGCTAGGCGAAGAAGAAGAAAGCCTGATCTTAATGGTAAGAAATATCTACCATGGGGAGGAAGAAAAATGATAAGAGTTTCAAATCTTACAAAAAGATACGGAAAAAGCGTTGTTTTAGATAATTTGTCAATGAATGTGCCCAAAGGGGCGGTGTATGGGTTGGTAGGCCCAAACGGAGCGGGAAAAACCACCCTGCTAAAACACTTATCCGGGGTTTTTATGCAGGAAGAAGGGGAGTGCCTGATTGACGGGCAAAACGTCTATGAAAACCCTCAAATTAAAAAGAGAATGATATTCATCCCCGACGATTTATACTTTTTCCAAACCTTTAACACCGAGGACATGGTAAAGCTTTATAAAAACGTTTACCCCAAATTTAACATGGAGCGCTTTTTAAAGCTGAAAGAAGTCTTTCCCATTGACACCAAAAAGAAAATATCAAAGCTTTCAAAAGGCATGCAAAAGCAGGTGGCCTTCTGGCTTGGGATTTGCGCCATGCCCGATGTGTTAATTTTGGATGAGCCGGTGGACGGCCTTGACCCGGTTATGAGAAGAAAGGTTTGGAATTTGATTGTGCAGGACATCACCGAACGAAATACCACCGTCGTGGTATCCAGCCACAATTTAAGGGAACTTGAGGATATCTGTGACCATGTGGGGATTTTGCACGGGGGAAAAATCATCATTGAAAAGGCGCTGGATGATGTAAAAAGCGACATTCACAAAGTCCAGGTGGCATTCAGGCAGGAATTCCCGCAAGAAATTTCAAACGAGCTTAAGGTTTTGCACCATCAGTCAATTGGAAGCGTTAATATGCTCATCATAAAAGGCGAAATGGAAAAAATAAGGGAAGTTATGTCAAAACACGATCCTTTAATTTTTGATATAATTCCGCTTTCTTTAGAAGAAGTATTCATTTATGAAATGGGGGATAAGGGATATGAAATCACAAACGTCATTATTTAACAAGGGCTTGTTTTCAAGCGTGATAAAAAGATACTGGTGGATATCCTTTTTATACTTTGCCACTCAGTTTGTATCGCTTCCTATGGTGCTAATGTTAAAAAAACCCGACTATATCCAGCAATACAGCAGGAATTATGATTTATCAAGGGCTTTTTCAAACACAGCCATGTTTACCATTGCCCTTTTATATATAGTCCCCATCTTTTTGGCGGTATTTATTATGCGGTATCTGCAGACAACCAAATCCGCCACGATGATTCATTCCATGCCGTTTACCCGGGGACAAATCCTGTTTAACATGACTTTGTCAGGCTTTTTGCTATTTTCCGCGCCAATTTTATTAAACGCCCTTGCGCTTTTGTATGTTAAAAATGTAAGCGGTCTTTCTTTCTTGTTTAAACAAGGCGACATCCTATATTGGCTTGGGTTTTCAATTTTAATGGGATTTTTAAACTATATGATATGCGTGTTTGTGGGCATGTTTTCAGGAAGTTCCGTTGCCCAGGGCATATTGACATACATATTTAATTTGCTCCCCTTTGCGTTTTATCTTATATACGTATATTTTTGCGATTATTTTCTCTACGGGTTTGAGGCGTACTTTGACGAGTCCATCTTTTCATGGCTTCCCTTTGTAAAAATTACGGAATTTTACACGGGAAGGTTTACATGGGTGGAAGTTACATGCTACATTTTGGCGATTATTGTTTTTTACATGTTAAGCTATATCGCGTATAAGTACCGAAAACTTGAATGGGCGCAGGAAATTATCACCTTCCCCTTTATGCGCCAGATTTTTAAATACGGCTTTACATTTTGCGTCTCCACCTTTGGAACCATGTACATTATGGAAATGAAGGGCGACAGCTACATCTGGGTTTCCTTAATCCTTTGGGCGCTATTGGGCTATGTGGCGGCTGAAATGATGCTTAGGAAAAGCTTTAAGGTTTTTGATTCCTACAAAGGCTTTTTAGGCTATGTTTTAGCAATGGCTTTGGTGGTGGCGTTTATTGAGTTTGACATTATCGGGTTTGAAAAAAGGGTTCCAAAGCCGGATGATGTGGCAAGGATTTATTACAATGACTCAATTTACACCGTCAGGATAAAAGAAGCGGGCAAATATGATTATGACATATTGGATATGGAAACTAAAATCGAGGGGCGCGAAAATATTGAGGCAATAATTAATTACCACAAGGAAATCATTAAAAACCGTGACCCTGAAGATGAAACCACAAAGCATGATACCATCATTTATATCTTAAAAAACGGCAGGATGATGGCAAGAAGTTATAGGGTTGACTATGAAAAGTATTTGGAAATCATAAAACCCCTTTTGGAAAGCGAAGAATACAAGAAAAATATCTATCCCGTATACCGGGATATTGACCCGTCATACATTACGGAGAT
>JAAYMJ010000209.1 GCA_012521455.1 Clostridiaceae bacterium | reverse complement strand
ATTAAAGCCGAAGGCTTTGATTTGGCAAAGGATATTCTACTTCCCCTTTTGGAAAAATGCGCAAACTTCTGGACTCAATTTGTGGACGCAAGGTATTATGAGGATAAAGACGGGAATATAAAATTTGACCCAGACAAAAAATCCCTAAATGAGGGCGAAAAATACGTATTTTTACCTACCTATTCCCCTGAAAACACTCCCCTTGGCACATACCAAAACCCAGTTACCATAAACAGCACCATGGATATTTCAGCGGCAAAAGACGCCCTGCTAATGGCAATAAATATGGAAAAAGAATACGGGAACAATATTGAAAAAATCAAAACGTGGGAAGATTTAATTGGAAAACTTCCCTCTTATAAATACGACGAAACGGGAGCGCTTCGGGAATGGGCGGTGGACTATTACAAAGAAAACCATGGGCACAGGCACATTAGCCACACCTATTCCGCATGGCCCGCCCATGAAAGTCAGGAAGATGAAATGCTTTCCTATGGGATATCAAAATCCATCGCTTTAAGAAAGCAAAATTCCTCCGACAAAAAATCAGGCCACGGCTGGCTTCACACAGGGCTGGTTGACGCAAGGCTTAAAAATGATGAGGGGGTTAGGGAAGCGTTACTTAAACTAATTAGCGAAAATGCCTATTATTCTTCCTTTATGACAAACCACAACGTAAGCGGGGACTCATCATATGTTACGGATATTTTAATAACCCTTCCAACAATCGTTTTAGAATCCCTAGTTTACTCAAACGAAGGAAAAATCCAAATACTTCCAAGCCTTCCCCGTGAGTTAAACAAAGGAGGCGCCGCAGGGATTATGGCAAGGACTTGCGCAAAGATTGACAATTTATCATGGGATTTGGATAAACGCACGGTAGAAGCCAAAATCACGTCACAAAAAGCCCAAACAATAAAGCTATCCTGCCAAATCCCGTGGGAGAGGGCAGAGGTTACAATAAACGGAAGAACTATGGTGTATGACAAAGAAAAAACCATACCCTTAAACCTAAACAAAGGGGAAAGCGCCCATGTAACCTTTAAGCTGCACAGCCTTGAAAACGGGGCTTATTAAAAGAGTCCTTGATAAAACCTTGCCGCTAGGGCGGGCAACCCCCTAAAAGGATAATCGCCGCTTTTTTATACCTTAAACTGAAATTCCAGCTTCTTAAATGTTTCAGAAGCGGGGTTTTACAAAAGGAAATAGATTATAAAGCGCGCAATCTTGTGCGCTTTATATATTTATTCTCATATATAAACAAGAGAAAAACGCAGGAATTCATCATTTTTAAGCGCTATACATACTTAATTTTGATTAAATGGATGAATTCAAATTAAAATTTCCTCATTTTAGGCTTGTATTTTACCTAAATTGCATATAAAATAATAACCAAACCAAATATTAGAAATCATTTGACAATTAACAAAAAACACATTTTGAAATGCCAAAAAAAGGCGGAAAATAGCCGAAAAAAAGTGAGGATTTTCTCAAAAAAATTTAATTTTAGGTATTGACTAAACCCAAATAATCTGTTATACTAACACACGTCGCTAAAAATGGTGCGGCGCATGGGAGCATAGCTCAGCTGGGAGAGCATCTGCCTT
>JAAYMJ010000208.1 GCA_012521455.1 Clostridiaceae bacterium | reverse complement strand
GATTTATACTATGCTTATGTCACAAAACTTATGGCGAGGATTTCGGATATTCTGGGGGATAAGGCGCGAAAGAAAGAATACGGCCAGAAATTTGAGGATATTAAAGCTAAATTTTTGGATACTTATGTGGATTTTTCAGACAATAATTTAACCGTTAAATCGGGTGAGGGGAATAAAGGGTATCAGTTCCAATGGGAGCTTAAAGGCGGTGTTTGGGAAGACAATTCGCAAACTGCGCTTTTGTGGATGTTAAAGCTTGGGTTTTATAAAGATGAGGAAATGAAAAAGGCTTTGGTTGATTTACTTGTAAAAAACATAAAAAATGAAAACCCGAAAGCGGGAAGTATCAGGGCAAAATTTGGCAAAAACACCTTATCCACCGGTTTTTTGGGAACAAATATTATTGCGCCCGTCCTTTCGGATGTGGGGTTTTCAGATGTTTCATATGATTTGCTGCTTCAGGATGAAATCCCATCCTGGCTTTATGAGGTTAAAATGGGGGCTACCACCGTGTGGGAAAGGTGGGACTCCTATTCGCAGGCGGGCTTTGGGGATTGTGAGATGAATTCTTTTAACCACTATGCCTATGGCGCGGTTATTGAGTGGATGTACCGCTATATGGCGGGAATTTCATATGATGAAAAAAACCCGGGGTTTTGCCATATTAAGCTAATGCCTCAGTTTGACACATCGGATAAATACAATAGCGAGGAAAGGATAAATTATGTAAACTGCACCTATCAGTCATATTACGGGGATATTTCGGTGGAATGGAAAACACGGGACAAAAAACTAAAATACTTAAGCGTGGAAATTCCCGCAAACACATACGCGGCTTTGTATTTGCCAAAAGATTTAGTACCCGCTCAAAGCATTTACGGGGTAAGCTTTATCGGGCTTACAAAACACAATGATACGGAAGTATTGGAATTTAGTTTAAAAAGCGGGGGATATGTGTTTTACGAAGAAGGCGGGAAATTGCACATTTCATACAAGGAAGGGTATTTAGCCATTTAAAGAGGTTATAAAAAAGCGCGCTAAAATCGTTAGTTTTATATGCGGTTTTTAAGCGTGATAAATGCTTGATACACGCAAAAAAGGCCGCATTTTAAAGTTTTTAACCGCGGGGAAAGTCCGCACATTATAACCATTAAAAATAAAGCAAGCAAATAAAATAAACGCCTCCTGTAGGGAATAAGACTTCACAGGAGGTATTGTTTTTATAAGATATAAAATTTCAATAAAGGGTTTGCGGAGTTTGCGAAAGATAAGCGGGTAAGAACAAATGGGGGTTTCATATAGGCAAATGCGGGGCTTATGTTTTAAAATTGCTTTTGTTATAGGTTATATATTTAATAAGTAGACAAATTGCAATTTAACCAATATCTATTTTAAAGCGGGAAGGATAAATTTTTTTGGTGTAAAAAAAGCATGACAAAAAATATATTGCGCGCGCCTTTGTATGCGCATTTTTTAAAAAACAAAAAAACCGGCCCTTTTTAAAAGCCGGTATATTTGCTATGTTTTTTAGTGAAAAATAAAACACAGCCAACCGACCTTGCGTCTAATCAGCCGTGCTTTTTATGGTGGGAGCAACAGGGCTCGAACCTATGACCCTCTGCTTGTAAGGCAGATGCTCTCCCAGCTGAGCTATGCTCCCATATGGTGACCCATGGGGGATTCGAACCCCCGTTACCGCCGTGAAAGGGCGGTGTCTTAACCACTTGACCAATGGGCCGAAAATGGTAGCGGCGAGTGGATTCGAACCACCGACCGAACGGGTATGAACCGTTTGCTCTGGCCAACTGAGCTACGCCGCCGCAGCGCGCTTTCTTCAAACGCGACACGATAGATTATAGTATAACTTAACTTAATTGTCAATAGTTTTTTTCAGCTTTTTTTATTAATTTCCCGATATTTGCCGGGGGTAATGCCTATGATTTTTTTAAACGTCCTGATATATGCGTCGGAGTTGTAAAAGCCCACCATATCGGCAATTTCCTTGATGCTTAAATTGTCATCTTCCAAAAGCTTTTTGCTCTTTTCAATCCTAATTGTGTGAATGTAATTTAGAAGCCCTTCCCCAACATGCTTTTTAAAGAATTTTGAGAGGTAAGAAGCATTCATGTTAAATTCATCGGCGATTTTTGCCACGCTTAAATCGTGGTTTTTATAGTTTTCCTGAATATATTTTGTTATTTCGTCTTTTATTTTATTACTGTTGTTCTGCACTTTATCCCTGACATATACTTCCAACTCACATATTAACGCGTTCATTTCATTTTGAAGCTCTATCACCGTTTCGCATTTAAAAAGCCGTTCTACCAGATTTATTTCTTCCATAAAGGCGTCTTTGTTGTCAATGTTCATGCCGCCTATTACATTAATCATGGTATTAATAAGGCCAATCATCCTGCTTTTTATCATTTGAATGGTTTGAACGCTTTGAAGGAAGTGGTTTTCAAATATCTCGTTTAAAATCCTTCTTGCCTTTTCATAATCCCCCACTTTAAGGCAGTTTGCAAACTGCTGCTCTTCATAGGAGGTGTTATATCCTGAGATGACGTTTTTGACATTTGTTTGGCTGAAAGTTTCAACATAGCCTTTTTGCCCTAAAACATGACCTTTTTCATATATTGACAATACTTCCTTATAAGCCGTAAGCAAGCCTTCATAGCCGGGGTGGCTTTGGCTGATGGCGATGGAAATTAAAAGCCCGAATTCCTTTTCGATAAAGTTTTTGCCCTTTGCGGCAATCCCTTCTAAAATATTAGCTAAATCAGGGGTATTTTCCCCTATGTTCAGGATATAAATTATCATGTCGTTGGATTCGGCATAGGTAAGTGTAAACCTTTCGCCAAAAAGTTCGCTCATAACGTTTGTAATTATAAACTGCACGATTTCAAGCTGGCTTTCACTGGTTTTTTCCTGCTCGAAAAACAAGTTCGAATATTCTTCAATTTTAATTAGCACCACGCAGAAATCCTCAGAAGTAAAATGAATGTCAAAGTTTTTAAGCCCGCAAAAAAAGTCAGAGTCAAGTTTTCCGTTTAATGCCCTAAGAAGAAAGCTGTTTTTTTGTATATTCTGGTTGGTTTTAATTTGCCTGTCAAAGTTTGATATTGCTTCATTTATGTTTGAAATGCCCGCAATCTTATGCTTTCCTGAAAGCTTTTTTGTGATTTCAATAATGGGTGAGAAGTATTTACTTAGTATATATCTTATTGAAAACAGCGCAAATATTAATGTTATAAACATGCCGAAAATGTAAAGGCTTGTGGCGTAGTAATTTTTGTTTAGCCTGTTTATAACAATGGTGTAAGTGGGGCCTTCATGGGTTATATAGCCGCTTTTCGGGGCTTTTTCATCAATGCCTTCACCTTTTTGATAGATGTTTCCGTTATTTGTTTTTATAAGCACAATATTTTTATTTAAGATTAGGCTCTCAAAGTCAATGATAAACGCCAGCCCCTCATGGGGGGATATTGTTTTAAAATATATGGCTTTATTGCCCTTATACGGGTAAAGGTTTGAGTCCTTATAGTTTAAAAAGTTTTCAATTAAGAAGTTATAAAGGGTTTTATCCTCATCTTTTGTTAAATCGTTTAATATTGCGCTTTGTATGGGGGACAGGACAAAAATGTTATAATAGCCTTTGTCACGCTCCCCTTTTATAAAACTTGTGCTTTGCTGCCTGTCTTCAAAATTTGTGTATATTTGGGAAATTTTATCCGCCCTGTCCAAAAGTTCATCAATGGACTTTTTTACATAAAAGATTTCCCTTTCCGAGTATTTTGCCGTATCTTTTCTCGCGCCAAAATAAACAAGGGTGCAAATTAAGGTGGGAATAAGGATTGCCCCTATATATAAAACTAAAAACGGCCTTAGTATATGTGATTTTTCCTTTTTCCAAAAGCTCATAAAGAACCCCTCAAAATTTTTTGTATCTTCAATATTTGACTTTTTTAGTTTGGTTAATAAATAAATTCTAACATGGATAAGTTTTTTTGTCAAATAAATAAGGCGCGGTTTACCGCGCCTTATCTTATTTTTTTGCTATGGGGTTTTTACAGGTAAAAAATTGAAGATATCAATTGAAGTTGGAAATCCTGAAGTTTTGGTTTATTTCATCGTGATAATCCAGCATCTTAATTACATATACCGGCCGCTTTGCCCCGAAAGAACTCATGGTGATTGCTTTGTTTGAAGCCTTATCAACTATTGAAACAAAGCCGTCGGTGTTTACTTTAAGGTCAAAGACTGAGAGGGGTTTTTCATATTTTTTCTTCTTTAGCTTGTATACATCGTCTTCTTCGATATATTCCACATATAAAACATCCCCGTTTTTGTCCACCAAATCGTACCCGTCGGGTGTTTTTATGATTTTCCAATAGCTTGTGGGGGAATTTGTGACTTTGTCAATTTCAAAAATGGAGTGGTCGTCCAAAAGCCCGAAACATGCCCGGTTGTAAAACCTCACATAGCCGTCGCCGATTATTGTTAAATCAAGGGTCTTATAATTATCAGGGTCATTTTTGCTTGTGGCCTTCACCGTAACCACCCCGCCGGAGAGGGCCTCAAAATTACCTGCCTCATCAATTTTTGCCTTTGTATCATCGGATACGGTGAAAATTAAGTCGGGAACATTTGAAGTAATTTTTATTTTTTCGCCCACGCTGATTAGTTTGTTGGGGGCTGAAAGCTCAATCTTTAGGGGTTTTTCATTTAATGTTATCCTAAAGCGGGTGAGGTTTCCTTCATAGGAGAAGGAGTTTTCAATGCTTGTTAACGCCTTTTTTGTTTTGGCGTTTACTATTTCATATGTCCCGTCTTCTTTGGGGGAAATTTCCCACAGGTCGTCGTTGGTAAAATCCCCGAATGTTAAATCGCTCTTTAGGGCCTTTTTGTTTTCGCCAAAAATTTTATATGCCCCGTCCGCTTTTTCAATGGTGAAGGCGCCAAGGCTTGCCCCTTTTTCATTTCCGATTATAACTTCCCTGCCTGAAATATTTGGCATAATCACAAAGCTGGTGATGGAATTTCCCTTGATATTCACTTTTAACTGATTAGAGTCAATTTCAAAGGAGGGAAGTTTTGCCCAGTTTTCTTCAAGGCTGGTTCTGTACGCAGAAACATTGGTACCCAAATATGAAAAACCTGATAAATCAAAGGTGTAGTCCAAGTCCTGGGAGTTTAAGTTTGTAACCACCAATACCACAGCGCCGGTTTCTGGGTCGTACGCTGCCACGGTGTATTTGTCGCTGGTTTCTACCTGAATATATCCCGGCCTTATGAATTTTGAGAATTGGCCGAAGGCGTAGTATTTTTTGGTTAAGATTATATCTTCCTTTGAGTGGTCCGCAATCGCGCAGCCCCAGTATCCCCATTCGGGGTGGAAATTGCGGCGCGTGTAGAATGTGTCGTCAAAGTGCTGGTCAATGATTTGCCAGATTACCCATGCGGAAGGCATGAGTTCGTTCATGTCGGTGCTGATTTTTTCCGCCAAGCCCAACGCCGCCCCCATTATACCCGCTTTGTCCCCTGCGGTGTATGCGGCGTCGGATTCGCTCATCCACAAATCCTTTTTGTTCATTGAAACGACTTCCCTAAGCTGAGCCTTTTTAGTCCCGTGGTAGGTATGGGTGTTAATCCTGCCGATTGCGTCCAATGCTTCTTTGGAAAAGGCGTAAATATTTTTTAGCTGGGTGTCCACATTGGTTTCATCAGCCGCTGAAATTATTGTATTTAAGCCCTTTTCCTTTAGGCTTTTTGCAAGTGTTAACACTATCTGGCTTTGGGGTTCCCCCGGGGACACATGGCAGCCTTCCTGACGGCCGCCGTAT
>JAAYMJ010000207.1 GCA_012521455.1 Clostridiaceae bacterium | reverse complement strand
TAAAGATTGACCACGGAAACGGCTATGTTACCGCCTACGGGCATTTGAGCAAGATTAACACTTCCGTTGGAAAAACCGTTGAAAAAGGCGAAGTGATAGGGCTTTTGGGAAACACGGGAAGAAGCACGGGGCCCCACTTACACTTTGAAGTTATTAAAAACGGAAAACATGTGGACCCCCTTTCTTACTTAAAATAAACAATAAAAAAGTGGCATGAAAATGCCACTTTTATTTTTTTCGCTTTTTTCTTTTTTGTTTTTTAAGTATCAAAAAGATGTATCAAACTAAAAACGGCTTTCTTAACATGGCGCTTATGAAACTTGCAACCCGTGGGGAGCGGGCGTAGCGGGAATTAATAACACTTGTTTTTGCCAAAACCGTTTCAGGGGTGTTTATCCTTCCAAAGGAAAACACGCCATAGCCGTAAGTTGAGTCATGGCCGTATTCGCTGATATCCTCGGTGTAGACATTTAAAAGCAGCCTTATTTCATCAGGGGTAAGCCTTCGCTTAAACCTTCTGATGCCCTTTGCCTGTAAAAGCGCCGCGCACCCTGAAATAATCGGGGTCGCCATGCTTGTGCCGCTTAAGCGGGCATAGGAGTTTCTGGAAAAACAAGAGTATATGTCCTTTCCCGCCGCGGCAATTTCGGCTTTCGGCCCTCTTGAGCTAAAGGGGGCGCTTTTTTTGTTGATGTCAACCGCCACCACCGCGATACATTCGGGGTATCTTGCGGGAAAACCTATGGTATCCCCTGCGCTTTCCCCGTCGTTTCCTGCCGCGCACACCATTGTTATGCCTGCTTTATAGCATTTTGAGATGATGTTGTGGTATTTGTCGCTCCCCTTATTTGATGAAAAGGACATGTTTATAATGTGGACATTTTGCTCTATCATCCACTCAAGGCTGTTTTTTATCGCCTCAAATTCGCCGTTGCCGTTTTTGTCAAAGGCGCGGGCTATATATAAATCGGCTTTGGGGGCAACGCCTACCACCCCGACACCGTTTTTTTCAGCGGCAATAATACCGGCTACATGGGTGCCGTGGCCGTTTTGGTCATATACATCTTTTCTGTCCTTGCTTGTGAAATTTATCATTGCTTTAATTCTATTCTTCAAATCCACATGGTTATAGTCAATGCCTGTGTCAATTATTCCAACCCTTATCCCCTCACCCATGGTTTCAGGCCATTCTAACGGGGCGCCGCACATATTTACCCCGTAATCAATGATTTCGCCTTTATGCCAATAAGTTTGGGAGACCACTTTATAATCCGAAATTGCCAAACAAAACCACCTCCTGCTGTATAATATGCAGAAGGCGGTTCAGTTGACATAATTCTTTTACAATAATTTGATTTTGTTCTATATAATTTTACAAAATCCTACTGAAGTAATAAAGGCTGAATTTGCTTGCCCGACAATGCCTGCTCGACCGTTGGCAAAATCATGTCGAATTTTGCCACAAGGGAGGTTTCTTTGTTTACAGGATCGTCTTGGGCAAAGGGAACGAAGTAGACATTTTTTGTGTTTAACAAAAGCCCTAAATTCTTTGCACTCTGGGACAGCCCATCGTTGGTTGAAACCGCAATCACAACGGGTTTTTTATTCCTAAGCGTTGCTTTTGCGGCCATGGAAACCGATGTGTCAGTAATACCGTTTGCGATTTTGCCTAAAGTGTTGCCGGTACATGGGGCAATAATTAGAATATCCAAAAGCTTTTTCGGGCCTATCGGCTCCACTTCAGAAATTGTGGTAAGTACTTTTTTGTTGGTGATTTCCTCAATTTGTTTTATAAAATCCGAAGCCTTGCCAAAGCGCGTGTCTATTGACGACGCGTTTTCGCTCATTATCGGGAGGATATCAATTCCTGCGTCAACTAACTCCGCAATTTTTGGTATTACCTGTTTAAAGGTGCAAAATGATCCCGTTAGGGCAAATCCCGCTTTTATATCTTTAAGCGACATATTTATACCCCCAACTCTTGTAAGATGTTTATTACTGTTCCTTTGATTATCTCACCTGCGGTTACAGGTGCAACTTTTCCTGGAAGCGAAAGCGCCCAGATTACTTTTATTCCAAGCTCTTTTGCCGCGTCAAAATCCACCCCGCCGGGTTTTGAAGCAAGGTCAATCACAAGGCAGTCCTTTTTTAAGCAGGAAAGCTCTTTCCTTCCCAAAACCTTAGCCGGTACGGTGTTTATGATAATATCCTGCAAAGGGAGCGCCTCAAAGAGGTTGGAAAACCTGACCCCCTTATATGAATAAGCGCTAATCCACGCCAAATCCTCATGTTTTCTTGCGGCGACGGTCACAAAAGAGCCAAGGGCGGAAAGTGTTTTTGCCATTAGTTTTCCTACTCTTCCAAAGCCTAAAACTAATGATTTTGAACCGTGTATTGTTATTGGTAGTTCCCGCATGGCGATTTCCACCGCGCCTTCCGCTGTGGGAATTGCGTTTAGGACCGTAAGTTCTTCCCTTTCAAAATAGTCAATTACGTGTATCCCGTATTCTTTTGCTTCCATTTGTACCTTTTCTCCCACTTTTCCCGCGATTAAATACTTTCCTTCATCCATTAGCTTAAATAGTTCGCTAAACCTTATTTCTCCTTGGTAAAAGGGTGCTTCTATTGTTTCATCATCCCTTGTGCAGGGAAGCCCTAAAATTATGAAATCCGCCTTTTTTACCCCTTCCTGAAGGGTTTGGCATTTTTTTACAAAGGATTTATCGTCACTGTTAGCCGTTGCAAAAGCCAGTGTTTCATATCCATCCCTTGCAAGGCTTTCAGCCATTTTTGCTGTCCTCAAATCCCCGCCTAAAACCAACAACTTAAAATCCTGCAAAATATTACACCTCCATGCACGGAAAACCTCAAAGTAGCTGTTAAGTTGTCATATTATTCATACTGTATATTATGAGTTTTTTTGCCCCTTAGTGCCTGTCTTAAGGTCAAGATACAAATAAAAAAGCCGCTTTCGCGGCCTTTTGTCTAGTCAAAGTCCGGGTCAATGTTTATTATAACGTCAAAATTTAGTTCTTTTAGCTTTCCTTTGATTTTTTCCACCAGTTCCTTGACTTCTTTGTCCTTATATTTTGAGGGGACCTGAAGGTCAAAAAATACCACCGTTTTATCCTGGGAATTTTTTATCCTAAAGTCGTGCATGTCAAGTTTGTCATCCATGCTTTTTAAAAAGCCCAAAACCAGTTTTTCAATTTCCAATGTCTTTTCGCACTGTGTGCTTACGGGGTCCACATGGATTATGCACTCAATGTTTAGCTTTTCAAAAATCTCCCGCTCGGCTTCGTCAATTATTTCATGGATATGCCATATGTCGGATTCCGAGTCCACCACCACATGGATTGTGGCAATTTTCCGGCTAGGCCCGTAGTGGTGCACCATTAAATCGTGAACGCTGCAAATTTCATCACGGGATAGAAGGATTTCATTTATCACCCTTTTGGTTTCGCTATCCGCCGACTCGCCTAAAAGGGGGCTTAGGGCGTCTTTAAAGACGCAAAAACCCCCCCATATTACAAGACTTGAAATCAGTACCCCGATTAAGCCGTCGATGTTTATGCCAAAATAATGAAAAACCAATCCCGAAATTATGGTGGAAAGTGTCACAAGGCAATCAATCAGGCTGTCAAGGGACACCGCTTTTAGGGCTTCTGATTTTATCTTTTTTGAAATTTTTCTGTTAAATATGCCCATCCAAAATTTAATAAGTATTGAAAATACCAAAATCAAAACTATATAAAAATTAAAGATAATGGGCTTTGGATCTAGGATTTTTGAAAAGGAAGCCTTTAAAAACTCAATGCCTGCATACATTATGACAAAGGAAATCCCAAAAGCGCAGATATACTCCATCCGCCCGTGCCCGAAGGGGTGTTCCTTGTCCGGGGGCATTTTGGAAATTCCCGCCCCGATTATGGTGATTACCGAATTTCCAAGGTCTGATAAATTGTTAAAAGCGTCAGTTGTAATTGCCACGCTTTTTGAAAATACGCCGATAAGGATTTTTATTATAAAAAGAAGGAGATTGGCGCAAATCCCAACCGCTCCCCCTAAAAACCCGTATTGGGCCCTTACCTCTTTATCAAGGATGTTTTCATGATTTTTTATAAATTTTTTTATTAAAAAATTTGTAATTGTCCCCATCCCCTAACTAAAGATTTCTTTGATTTCGTCAAACAGCCCGCTTTTGTACACATTCTTTATCATTATCGCCACAATTGGCCCCAGTATCATTCCGATTACCCCAAAAAGCCTAAGCCCCACATATAGGGAAAACAAGGTAATAAGCGGGTGAAGCCCGATTTGGGTACTTAAAATTTTGGGCTCTAAAATCTGCCTTACCGCAAGGCAGACGCCGTAAATTATCAAAAGCGAAAAAGCAAGCTGGAAATTCTTCATCAAAAGCGACACAATAGCCCACGGAAT
>JAAYMJ010000206.1 GCA_012521455.1 Clostridiaceae bacterium | reverse complement strand
TATGGTAAAAGATATATAGGTTCACTACTTTTAGCAAAAAAATCGGGGTTATATGAGTGTGAACTTTTCATGTGCTGGTAAAAAGCCTTTTCAAATAAATTAGGGATTAAAAACACAAAAAAGTTGATTATGGTTTAGGTAAAATATTATTAGTATGAAAAATAAAAATGCAATTGTTAAGGCAGATGTTTGAAAAGAAAAAGGAGCCATTTTATAAAACAAGGGTTTTTTGGGTTATAGATATAAAAGGTCACTTCATTTTTTAAAAATTACGGGTACATGAGGATTAACATTTCCATGTGAGAAAAAGTCTTAAATCAGGTAATATAAAAACACGAACAGTTCTTTTTTATTTAATCTTTTTACACCATAAAAGAAAAATCCCCCGTCCGGGGGGAAGGGGGATACTTGTATATATTAGATGATACAATGAAAAGTTGCATATTGCGGATACATATAAGGTCAATCCTTACCTGAAAGGGGCGCTTTTAATTAATCATCAATTAGCTCACCGTCAGTGGATATAATCTGAACGCTCCATGGTATCATTTTCCCGCTATTTATCAGTGCGGTTTTTACAGCGTTTGCAATCTGGCTGCAGCATGGCACTTCCATTCTTAAAACAGTTACGCTTTTTATATCGTTATGCTTTAATATTTCAGCAAGTTTCTCGGAATAATCCACCTCATCAAGTTTCGGGCAGCCTATCAGTGTGATTTTGTTTTTCATAAATTTGTCGTGGATGTTTGCGTAGGCGTAGGCACAGCAGTCAGCGGCAATCAACAGGTGGGCGTTGTTAAAGAAGGGGGCATGGGGGTTTACAAGCTTAATTTGTATTGGCCACTGCCTAAGCTGGGATACAGGCTCAAAACCAATATTTTTTTCATCCCTTTTTTCTTTATCCCTGTCAAAGGTTTTTGCAGCCATAGAGGGGCAGATAAAGGCAGGCTGATTGGACACTTTGATGTGTTTTTTTACCGCCTCTTCATCAAATTCCTCCGCTTCCCTTTTTTCAATTGTTATTGCGCCGGTGGGACATTCGGGAAGGCAGGCCCCAAGCCCGTCGCAGTAACTTTCGCTTATAAGCTTTGCCTTGCCGTCAACGATTTGTAAGGCGCCTTCCATGCAGGCGCTCACACATAGCCCGCAGCCGTTGCACTTTTCTTCGTCTATTTTTACTATGTTTCTAATCATCTAAATCACTCCCGTATTGATATTGTAATGCCAGTATACTATAATTTAAGTGAAAAGTCGGTAGCCTCAGATACATTTTTAAAAGAGGTGTTGATATGTTTAAAAAATACTTGGAAACAATAAAAAGCACCCAGCTTTTTTTGGGGATACCCGGGGAAGAAATTTTGGTAATGCTTGAGAATATGCGCCCTAAAATTGGGAAATACGCAAAAAACGATATTATAAAAAGCATAGGCGCAAGCTTCAAAAGCATAGGGCTGGTTTTGGAAGGGGAAGTGAACGTCGTAAAGGAAAATGCCGCAGGCGCCACAATTCACATGGCCTTTTTACAAAAGGGCGACATTTTTGGGGAAATGCTCATTTTTACAAATGAGGAGGATTACCCGGCGACAATCTTGGCTAAAACCGACTGCGAAATTTTATTCATTCCAAAAGAAAGCATACTTTCCGACTGCCAAAACTACTGCAACGCCCACAGGGTTTTTATTAACAATCTGCTTGCGATGATTTCACAGCGGGCCATGCTTTTAAATAAAAAGCTGGAGTATATGAGCATTAAAAGCATTAAAGCCAAAGTGGCCACATATCTGTTGGAGGAATATAAAAAGCATAAAACCAAAAGCTTCACCCTTCCCTTAAAGCGGGGTGAGCTGGCGCAGTTTTTAAATGTGTCCCGCCCTTCAATGTCCAGGGAAATGGCAAAAATGCGGGACGAGGGTGTGATTGATTTTCATCTTAACGCTTTTAAAATTTTGGACTTTGAAAAGTTAGTTGAAATTGCAAACAGCTAGGAGGTTTTATATGGAAAACTACATTGAAGGAAGAAAATTTTTAAAATCCCAATGGGAAAAATTAAGCGATATAAAAAGCGACCAGCAAAAAGGGGTAAACCCGCCTGAACGGTTTTTGGGCTATGATGAAAACAACGTTATTTGCCTTAGCGATTTTAGTACGCTTCCCACCCGCACCGTTTTAGAAACAATAAAAAAGCGAACAACAAAACGGAAATTTAAAGAGGGAAAAATCCCCCAGGACAAGCTTTCATACCTGCTTTGGGCAACCCAGGGGCTTAGGGAGGACAAGGGAAAATATACCTTCAGGACGGTTCCTTCCGCAGGGGCTAGGCATTCCTTTGAAACCTATCTGTATGTAAAAGGGGTGGAAGGCCTAAAGGAGGGGATTTACCGATATATTCCTGAAAAGCACGGTCTAATATTTTTAAAGGAAAAAGACGATGTATTATTAAGCAAAGCTTTGCTAAACCAAACCTTCAACAGCCAGGTAATATTCTTTTGGTCATGTATTCCCTACCGTATGGAATGGAGATATTCCATAGTTTCCCACAAAATGATTGCAATAGATATAGGGCATGTCTGCCAAAACCTCTACATCGCGGCGGAATCCGTTGATTTGGGGGTTTGCGCCATTGGGGCGTACAGCCAGGAAAACGCGGACAAGCTTTTGGGCTTGGACGGGAATGATGAATTTGTAGTTTATGCCGCCCATGTGGGAAAGGCGTGATTTTGGATTTTAAAATATTGCAAAAAAGCGGATTATCTATTGAAAAAAAGGAAATAGGAGAAAATGCTTTTTTGATTGTAAAAAGCTAAAGGAGTAAAACATAATGATAACCTGAATTGGCGCATAATTACGGCTGCGAAAATACAAAAGAAATAAAAATGTAAGTTTATTGCAAAGGAATTAAAAAAGGGTACAAAACCGTGTACCCTGAAGTTTTGGTTTTAACTAATCGTCAATCCTTGTCAAATCAGCCCCCAGGCTTTTTAGCTTTTCGCAAAATTTATAATATCCCCTGTCAATGTGGTGGGCCTCGCTTACTTCTGTTTCCCCTTCAGCCACAAGACCCGCTATTACCAAAGCCGCCCCTGCGCGCAAATCGGTGGCTTTAACTGGGGCGCCGCTTAACTGCTTTGTCCCTTCTATTATTTCAAAATTCCCTTCGATTTTAATGTTCGCGCCCATTCTCTTGAGTTCCGCCGCGTGCTGGAACCGGTTTTCAAAAATGGTTTCAATAATCAGGCTTGTGCCTTCAATGGTTGACAAAAGGGAGGTAAACTGGGCCTGCATGTCGGTGGGGAAACCCGGGAAGGGAAGGGTTTTTATGTCCGTGGGTTTTACTTTGTCGCAGCCTTGCACGATTATGTGGTCTTCACCTTCCTGTATATTCACCCCGATTTCACGGAGTTTTGCGCTTATGGGCTTTAAGTGGTTTGGGAGGACATTTTTAATTTTCACATTTCCCTTTGTAATGGCAGCGGCAACCATAAAGGTGCCGGCTTCAATCCTGTCGGGGATTACCAAATATTTTGCGCCGTTTAATTTTTTCACGCCGTTAATTCTGATGGTGTCGGTTCCCGCCCCTTTAATATCGCCGCCCATAAGGTTTATAAAGTTTGCCAAATCCACGATTTCGGGTTCCACTGCCGCGTTTTCAATTGTGGTCTGGCCCTGCGCAAGGCTTGCTGCCATTAGAATGTTTTCAGTGGCGCCAACACTGGGAAAGTCCAAATATATATTTGCCCCTTTTAGTTTTTTACATGAAAGCTCAATGTACCCATGCCCCTGTGTGATTTTAGCGCCAAGGGCGCCAAGCCCTTTTATGTGCAAATCAACAGGGCGGGAGCCTATCTGGCAGCCGCCGGGCAGGGCGATTTTGGCATATCCCGTTCTTGCCAAAAGGGGGCCGGCGACTAAAAAAGACGCCCTGAGTTTACTTGCCAGTTCATAGGGGGATTCGTGGCTGGTGAAACTATTTTGCTGAATTTTCAAAGTGCCTTCATCAAGGATTTCTATTGATGAGCCCAGATGTTGCATAAGATTTTTCATGTTATATATATCTGTCAAAAGCGGCGCGCCTTCAATCACGCATTCCCCTTCTGCCAGCATGGTTGCTGCCATTATGGGGAGGGCTGCGTTTTTTGAGCCGCTGATATTGACTTCGCCATTTAGTGCTTTTGATTTTTTAACCAGTATCTTAGCCATTGCTTTCTCCTTTTTACTATTTTTCTATATTTATTTTTGCCACAAAAAATTTTTTCAATAAGCAAAAAGAATGAATATGTGGCAAATTTTATTAATTTATAAACTAAAAGTGGAAAAATTGCATTAATTGACATAATTTTAAATTTTGGTTATAATAAAAGCAATTTTAATTCATCTTAGGTCAAAGTAGGTGTCAGGAATGTTAACCATTACAGATGAGGAATTCAAGAAGTTGGCGTCATTTATTAAGGAAAATTACGGGATTCATTTAAAGGAAGAAAAGAAAACCTTGATTTTAGCCCGCTTAAACGGGGTTTTAGCCAGCAAGAACATGCAAAATTTTACCCAGTATTATGATTATATTATCTCCGACAAAAGCGGGCAGGCGGTGACGGAGTTAATAAATAAAATCACCACAAACCACACTTTTTTCATGCGGGAAGCGGACCATTTTTATTTCTTGAGGGATAAGGTTTTGCCGCAGATTACAAAAAAAATAAAGGACAAGGATTTGAGGATTTGGTGCAGCGCCTCATCCACCGGCGAGGAAGCCTATACCCTGGCAATGGTCATTGATGAGTTTTTCGGCAAGGAAAAAATCCTGTGGGATACCAAAATTTTGGCAACGGATATATCCGAAAGGGTTCTTGAAATTGCTAAAGCGGGTATTTACACAGCCGAACAAATAGAGCCCCTGCCTGCAAAATGGAAATTGAATTATTTAAAACAAATTGATGAAGAAAACTTTCAAATCGTCGATAAAATCAGAAACGAAGTTATTTTCAGGAAATTTAACCTCATGGGAAAGGTATATCCCTTCCGAAGAAAATTCCATGTTATCTTTTGTAGAAATGTTATGATCTATTTCGATGCCCCCACCCGAAGCGAACTTGTGAAAAAATTTTATGATATACTTGAGCCCGGAGGCTTTTTGTTTATCGGACATTCCGAGTCAATTACCAGGGAAGAGTCAAAATTCAAATATTTAATGCCTTCTGTATATATGAAGGAATGAATTTTGGCAAATAAATAGAAAATTAAACAATGTTTGACAAAGGGGATGGATATAAGTATAATGGAATTAAGATAAGCGCAAAATTTCTTGAAAAATGTAATTTTTTACCGATGGAAGTTTGGCTATTAAAAACAGAATTGGAGGGGTACTTTTGAAACGCAGTCTTAATTTTCTAAAGAACATCAAAATCGGCCCGAGGCTAACACTGGGATTTGCCAGCATTATCGCAATCGCGGTTTTGGTGGGAATTGTGGGACTTTTTGGACTTGACGAAATCAATGACACTGTTGTGCGAGTGTACAATGGTGTTATAACACCTCTTGAAAATTTATCATTAGTAGAATCCTATTATGAGTCCATGGACGCGTCTGCAAACAATATCGCAATAGCCGACGGGGACACGGAAAGGGTTATGAAGTACGAAAGGGAAATTGAAACAGCCCGTAGCGAAATCAGGGCCCAGCTTGACAATATACTTGCAAGCACTACATCCCAGGAAATTATCGACGAAATAAACGCTTTTAAGATGGATATGGATAAAAACGACCAAAGTTACATACATCAGTTAATTGAAGAGGCAAAATACGGGCATGGGCAAACCACCCGTGAAATTATAAATTCCATTGCCTACAAACGGTCAATGGAAACAGAAAGATCCCATGTAACAAATTTGAGAAAACAGTTAAATAAAGTTGCAAATACATACAGGCAATATACGCAGCAGACCCAAAAAAGCGCAAGGAATCAAATGATAACCATAATTATTTTGGGAATTATAATTTCAGGGTTTTTTGCTATTCTATACTCAAGGGGGATTACAAAGCCTATTTACAGATTGGTTAATTTATCCCAAAAAATGGCGGAAGGGAATTTCAACGTCAATGCCAACATTAATAGCAAAGACGAGCTAGGCATCCTGGCAGATTTCTTCAATAAAATGGCACAATCCATAAGCCATGTTTTAAAGGAAATAAATACTTCGGCAGACCAGGTAAATCAGGGCGCGCGCCAGGTTTCCGACTCCTCCATGGCTTTATCCCAGGGGGCTACTGAGCAAGCAAGCGCTATTGAGGAACTCACCGCGTCAATCGGTGAAATTTCAAGCCAGACCAAAAAGAATGCCCAAAACGCTAACACCGCGAACAAAATTACCGAGCGGGCAAGGCAAAGCGCCGAAGAAGGAAACAAGCAAATGCAGGAAATGCTTGACGCTATTAGGGAAATTAACCAGTCCAGCGAAAAGATTTCAAAAGTCATTAAAGTTATTGATGAAATCGCGTTCCAGACCAATATATTGTCACTAAACGCAGCGGTTGAAGCCGCACGCGCCGGGGCCCAGGGCCGCGGGTTCGCGGTTGTGGCCGACGAGGTTAGGAATCTTGCGAAGCGCAGCGCTGAAGCCGCAAAAGAAACCAGCGAAATGATAGACTTAAATATTAAAATCACTAAAAATGGCGCGGATATTGCCCAAAAGACTGCGGAATCCTTTAACCGCATTGCCACCAACGTATCTAAAATCGCAGAAATTGTAAACGATATTGACAAGGCTTCCAACGAACAGGCAATGGGCCTTGCTCAAATAAACCAGGGGATTTTGCAAGTGTCCTCAGTCGTGCAGTCAAATTCCGCGACAAGCGAAGAAAGCGCGGCGGCAAGCCAGGAACTCGCAAGCCAGGCAGAATTTTTGCGCAGCCTTGTTTCAAGGTTTGTACTGCTTGGTGATGAGGCTAATATTGAAACAGAAATTGACAATAAGCAAAAGAAGGATTTTTCAAGGATAAAAAATTTATTTTCAAAAAACAAAAAGGAAAAAACCCAAAATAAAGCAGTGAAAGAAAATTCAAAATCAAAAGAGGAGAAAAAACAAGAAGCCGTAATTGCAAGCGTTAGTGATAACGATTTTGGCAAGTATTAATTGATGTAAAAAAGTACAGGATTAATGCTTGTAATTAATCCTGTACTTTTTTAAATACCTGTTTACAAAATTAAACTTCTTTGTAAAAATT
>JAAYMJ010000205.1 GCA_012521455.1 Clostridiaceae bacterium | reverse complement strand
GGTATCGTATCCTGTGCTTCCGCTTGTGGCGTCGCTTTCGTTGGGGAAGTGGTTATCCCCGGTATGAATGTTTTGGCCGTCGTGAAAATTTTGCCTGTCCCGGCCGTATCTTTCATCTAACGCAACAATTGAAATTTCATTGGTGCTTATGCCGCTTTCCCTGATTTTGGTTGTCGCGGCTTCCGCGTCTTCTTTTTTATTAAATATCGCAACAATTGTATCTTTCATACTTTTCCATCCTTTTTATGTTAGATTTTTATAAAAATATAAATATAATGCCTCAGTTGTAGTTTGCGCTTATATTCATTTTTTATGTAACTCGCAAAGTTGACATATTTTTTTTAATATGTTAATATAATCAAAAATTTAATAGGTTTTAAGGCGCGCGCCACGTTGCATAACGCACGAAAAACAGTGCGAAAAATCACGGGCGGCCCTTACGCTGTAAGGCGGAATTGCCTAAATGCCTGCCTTAAAACTTGAAAAAGCAGGCCTACGTAGTATAGGTTGTGCTTTTTTGAAATTCATTTTGAGTTTCTTAAAAGTCACAAATGGGGTTGTGGCTTTTTTTGACTTTATTAGGTATGAAAGGGTGGAAAAATGAAAAAAGTATTTTCAATAATATTAGTTTTAATTTTTGCATTATGCTTACTTTCATCCTGCTCCAATAAGGCTGAAGAGTCTCAAAGCCTTGACAGGTTTGTGTATGTGGAAGTTTTAGACAATGAGGGAAAACCCATGATTGAAAAAAGCAAAGTGGGCTTTTTTGAGGGGATAACCGCCTATGACGCCTTAAAAAAAGCCTGCGACGAAAAAAAGGTCCAGTTAAAGGTGTCCGGGTTTGGCAACATGATTTATGTAACTTCCATTGGGAACTTATCCGAAAAAGACAAAGGACCCATGTCAGGATGGATTTTTATGGTAAACGGTGATTTCCCCGACCGCGGCATTGACCAATACAAATTAAACAAAGAAGATGTGGTGGTTTTAAAATATACAACCGGCGAAGAATTCGGGGAGGGGGAATAATATCCATTACATAGTTTTATACGCGCTCATTTTGGCATTACTTGCTTATGCAAAAAAGCTTTCGGGGAAAATCAGGATAAAGGATATTGCCATAATCGGCGTTTTGGTTTCCCTGTCGGCTTTGGGAAGGATTGCGGCATCCGCCCTTCCCAGCATTCAGCCCTCATCCTTTATCATAATTTCATCAGGAATGATTTTAGGCGGGGGCATTGGCTACTTTGTGGGAATTCTCACCGCCCTTTTGTCCAATATTTACCTTGGGTTTGGCCCATGGCTTCCATGGCAGACCCTTTTATGGGGGCTTATGGGCATGACAAGCCGCCATTTAAGGGGCAAAAGTAAAATTGCGGCCGCCATTTTTGGCTTTTTGTGGGGGGTTTTTTTCGGCCAGGCCATGAATTTATACTGGTACTTTGACGGGTATATGCCCTTTTCTTGGAAGGCCTATGCCTTAAGCTGCGCGGCAAGCCTTCAGTTTGACCTGTACCACGGGCTGACAAACGCGGCGCTTTTATTGATATTTTATAACAAAAAATTGTTTTCCCG
>JAAYMJ010000204.1 GCA_012521455.1 Clostridiaceae bacterium | reverse complement strand
TGGCGGATTAGGGCCGTCCATTTGAATTTGGTTTTGTCTTTAGATTCGTCCCAATCCCAAAAGCCTTCAAGGGGAAGGACAACGTAGTCTAGTATTTTTTTGTTGTTCATTTTAATGTTATAAGACAAACTATACAAAAGTTCTACCGCGGAAGAATACTCCGCGCTTGTGTTTGGGTCTCCTTGCCCGTCAACTTTTATAAAGGTCATTTGCGGCACATCCACAATGGAAGGCGTGGTTTTCGGGTTATACAGTTCTTTTTGGGTCTTTTTAAAATCCAGCGCCATAAATTCACCTCATTTTTTGGTTTTTTTTACATTATATACTAATATTTTTTGAATATCAACAAAAAAATTACCGGGTCATGCGTATTGAATTTGGCTTTAGATTGTAATATACTTTACGTAATATTTACTAAAACTAATATAATCTTAAAGGGTAGTGTTATAGATTTTTTCGTTTTGGAAACCGTTGTTACTGTCATTCAAATAATTTCATTTTTTACACTCGGGTTTTGGTTGGTTATAAAGTCCAAAGACACAAAAAACCCCATAGCGGTTTGTTTTTTGGCGATGAGGATTATGTGCTTTGCTTTGGGAAGTCTTTACTATGAGCTTTTTTATTTGCTAAAAAAAGCTCCCCCATATGTATCGGCCGCAGACGTGGCTTGGATTGGTTCGTTTTACTTTATTATCGCAAGTTGTTATCTTCTCGGTATAAAAAGCCATAAAACCCCCTTTTATGCCTATTTTTTTGCCGGGGCCATTGTTGTTGTTATGTTAATAATAAGCCTGCTTTACGGGCACTTTATTTTAAATTTGCTTTGGGCAATACCCATGGCGGTTTTGGCAAAATGCGCCGGGGAGGGGGTTTATATTTCGAAGAATGAGGAGTATAAAAGGCTCCTCCCCTTTTTTATTTCAATTATCATGTCATTGTTTTACGAACTTATGATGTTTCTTTCATTGGGAATGGTTTATGTGATTTTTGACGCCCTGTGGACCGTAGGCATAATTTCAACCGTGCTTACATTATATAAGGGGGTTGGGGACTAATGTATGCGGAAAACCTTTTTTTATGTATTATTATGCCCCTCATTGTGGCTTTCCCTTCTGTAAAAAGCGAGTCAAGGCGTTTTTTAGGATTTTTGATTTCGGGGATTTGCGTATGTCTTTTATCAGCTTACACAAACAGTTTTTTTATGGCGGTAAGCGGGCTTTCATACGATGACACCGCGGTTTTCATTACGCCTGTTTGTGAGGAAATCTTAAAACTTTTGCCCCTTTTGTTTTATTTTTTAGTTTTTGAGCCCTCTCCCGACAGCCTGTTTTCCAGCGCTGTGGCTGTGGGGGTGGGTTTTGCGACTTTTGAAAACTGCTGCTATCTGCTATCAAGCGGCGCAGGCAACATTTCCTTCGTTTTAATCCGCGGCCTTTCCGCAGGGGTCATGCATACAATTTGCGCGCTTGCGGCAGGGTATGGGTTAATTTACATTTCAAAGGTAAAGCAGATGGCGGCAATCGGGGCGCTGGGGATTTTGGCCTTGACGGTCACATACCACGCGGTTTTCAATCTTTTGGTTTCGGTTGAGGGCATAACAAGGTATGTAGGGTTTGCCCTGCCCCTTGCAACAGCGCTGTGCTGGTTTGCTTTTATAAAAAAAATAAAAGTAAGCTGAAAAAGGCAATATTTTATAAAACATATTAATAACAGGATTGTGCCGTTTGATGACGGCACTTTTTTTATGGTTTATAATACCCTGTTAAAAAATTTTTAAATTTTACTGCGAAAAATTTTAAAAAAGTGCAACAAATAATTGGAGGAACAAGGGAGGTTGAATGATGGATAAAAACGCGTATCTGGCAGAAGTAAAAAGAAGGGAGCAAATTTAGAAAAAAGAAAAAAATAAAATATATTTTCTTTTATCACTTTCCCTTTTTATAGCGCTTATATCCCTTATGCCCATTTACGGCAGCTTAATACCTGTTGAAAAAAATTTGTATGCTTCAGTGTTCTTAGTAAATGATGTGGGATGATACGTGCTTTGCGCAATTTTATCTTTTATGGCAGGCGTGATTGCCACCGTCATTTGCTATTGGTTTAAAACCAAAGATAAAATTGACAATTAAATGGTTATGAAATAATGTACATATAGTGCTTGTTTATTTCCGCCAATTCATCAATCTCCCAAAATGGGTAATAGCCAAAAAAAGAGCCCACGAAATTTGCCAACGAAAAAATATCAACCGTTTATTATTTAAAATGCGTACCTCCCAACAAAAAAACCCTCCTATGAACGTCATAGGAGGATTTTTTTATTTTAACCTGATTATGTAGGCAACAAAGTTGAAAAAAGAAATTACAATAATGAGTATGTCAATAATTCTTTTGTTTGAAAAAAGCTTTCTGTGTAAACACAGCCACAATGCTAAAGACATAAAGACTGTCATAGGATTATATTCCAATGATTTCTTTATATCAAGCCTTATCAATGAAAAAAATGACCGTGTCATGCCGCACGTGGGGCATGGTATGCCAAAAAAGTACAAAACCGGGCATCCGATGCCGGTTATGTACAAAACAAATATAAAAATGAGTATGATACTTATGTACAATATATGTTTTTTTAATATGTACCTATTATAATAACGCCATAACATTATTGAAGTTTAGTTCTTTTGCTTTTTTGCTGATTGTAAACCAGTCAATAATTGTCAAAATCCCGCATACACCGAGGGTGAGAAGTTTTAAAATCCCCATGCCGATGTCGCCAATCATAAAGCGGTCAATGCCAAGACTGCCTAAGAATATCGAAATAACTAAAATAACTGTCGGGTCTTTTAGTTCAATGCTTTGAAGGAGTGCAAATTTCTGGTCGTCAATGTTCTTGAGCTTTTCTTTAAGATAAACTATTTTTTCTGCCGGAAAATATTTTTGGTTGCTCATTATGTACATGTCGATTTTGTTTTGATCCATACTAAAACCCTCCTATTGCATTTTATTACATTATATTACATTTAATTACCAAAATCAACTATTTATATTTGTTTCTTGCAAATTTTTTAAATATCACTAAATCTTAAAAATTTTAAAAAAAAGAAATGCGTGTTGCCATTAATATTATATTGCAATAAATTCTTAAATATAATAAAAAATCCCTTTGCGGATTAAGCAAAGGGACTTTTGCGATTTTGCTGAAATATGTAGAAAAATGGGCTTAAGATATCTTTTCTATTTGTAAATACTTTCCCGTTTCAATGTCAAGTAAAAAACAATACCCGCCATTTTCGTAAACCTTATTTGAATTATACAAATCCCCTAAATAGCAAAAATAATTATAATCCTCCGTTACATAGACTTTAAAAGAAAGCCGGGACCCATCCTTGCTAATTTGTATATCATAAATAGGCTCCGCGTTTATAAACGCCCCGTTTTGACGCAAAAAATATGTTACGTCGCGAAACCCGCCGTTATGGTATATAAGATACAGGCAATAGTCAAAAACCCCGGGGTCTGGGTCATTGTCGCCGTACAAAACCGTGCATGAGGGGGTTTTGTATTGTTCCAACACCGTAAAACCATTATTTAAGCAATTATTGATTTGGCTTTGGTAATCCACCAAAGGCGGGATATTGGCTTTTTTGCGGCTTACCGGTGCATTTTCATAAAGCCGCATAAAGGTGACAATGGCCTGTTCTCGGGTATAGTATCCTAAAGGGTCAAAAGTTTCATTATCCTTCCCCTGCATAACCCCTATCGCGGTTACCTCTTGCACCGCGCTTGCAGCCCAGCCGGCAATTAAATCACTGTCGGAGAATTTTTTTAACTCCTTATCAGGGACAACCCCACCGTAATTTGAATACACCCGCATAAGTAAAACCGCCGCCTCCTGCCGGGTTATGGGTGCGCTAGGGTTATAAAGCCCTTCCCCCACCCCGTTTACCAAGCCAAAAAGATATGCGGCGTTTATGTAAGGCCCGTCGTCTTTATAATCCACATCAGAAAAAGGTTTATAAACGTGGCTTATTACATCCCACCACCAAGAGAAAAACAGGGGTTTATCCTGATTGTAGTTAGGGTTAAGGTTTTTAAACAAAATTGGGTTACCCTCGCGGTCCGGTTTTGTCTCGCAATAGTCGGCAATAAACTTTTCAACCGCCTTCCATTCAAAGTATTTTATGGTGCTTTCAGGGTCTGACGCCCCGCGGCCCTTGAAAACATAATTAGTTTGAATACTGTTTACGGCCGTATAGCCATACTGTACTGCTAAAAAGCAAAGGGCAAGGCGGGCATATTCCCCCCTGGTAATATTGCCCTGCCAATTTCCTAAAAGCTCGCTTGGCACAAATCCCAAAGAAACAGCACGGGCAAAATCATTTTCCGCCCACTTTGACAAGCCTGCAAGGTCATAAGCATTAACTTTTCCAATAGGCAAAACAAAAAGGGTTATTAGCATGAATATTGAAAAAAGACGTTTCACAAATAAATTCCCCTTTTTTATCTCATGACTTTTTTAGTTTATTCGTTTATACACAAGTATATTATCATTTATATCTTTCACAACAATTTTGCCGTCATGGACAATTTTATTCAGCAGCCCGCAATAGCAGGTATCAGGGCTGGCTGGATCAACGGGGATTAAATACCTGCATTTTTTGCAATAAAAATATAATTCTTTATTCATTAAAGATTCAATTGTTACATCCTGTGTTAGTTTTTTGAAAAACTCAAAATTATTATTATTTAATAAATCCCATTGTTTATCGGTTTTAGGCTTGTAAATATTCCTGTCCCGTTCAGTTATTGGCTCAAAAGACAAGGTTTTAATTATATCTTCAAAAGAATTAGCTTGATTAATTTCATATCTTCCGCTTTTAATTTTAAAACCTTTATTTTTTAAAAATTGGGTTAACTTTTGGCCGTCTTCATCTGAAATCATATCAAACCACGGATATGATCCCCCATCTACACTTTTTTTAGGCTCTAATATTTTCGTATAATCTATTATCTCATTTTTTTGAATGACTATCGTCAACTTTTTCCCTATCTTAATATCGCTATT
>JAAYMJ010000203.1 GCA_012521455.1 Clostridiaceae bacterium | reverse complement strand
CCCAAGCTTTGACACATGGCTTTGGGCGGCGGCGCTAGACGCGGTGCCCATTTCTTCCTACGGCTCATCAAATCAGGACGAGGATTTAGCGGAATTCAACAGGCTCTTCCTCTTCAATTTAGGCAGGGATACCGAAAGCGAAGTTGAAAAAGTGTACCCCTACCGCTCAATGGTGCTAAAGGGTATGCTTTACAGGGCGGACAATGTTTACTTTGCCCATTATAAAGAGTATTCCGATAAACTTGAAGAATTTTACCAAATGGTAAAATCCTTCGGTCAGGACTCAAACCCGTCTTTAGTGGAAAAAGACGCGGTTTATAAGATTGTTGACACAAAAACCGGAAAAGTCATGACCGTTGAAAACGGCTCCACCGACAACAATGTAAGAATAATCCTTGCCGACTACACCGGGGATGACAGCCAGCACTTTTCCTTTGAAACCGTGGGCAAATTTGTAAAAATCATAAATAAAAAGAGCGGCTCGCCCTTGCAGCTAAATACCAGCGCAATGTGCGGAAAGCCAATGGTTCAATACGGCGGCACTTGGTCAATGAACGAACAGTTCGCAATCTATGGCGAAGGCAATAAGGTTACTTTCACAAGCAAGTTTTATAACTTGTCAATACACGCCTTTGAGTCCTTCCCGGGAAGCCATGTAATACCCACCACCTGGGAACTTGTAAAAGTAAATTAAAAGCTAAAGCAAAAAACTGCACCATGCGGTGCAGTTTTTTATTCTCCCTGTTTGAATTTTATGGATTTTATGGCATAACATAATATATAAAAATTGTGCTAATTCAAACCCATCTCACTTGGGGATTTATCAACAAAAAGCATTATTAAAACAACCCATCTTTGCGGCATTTATTTTGCCGCATTTTTTATTTTTCCAAACTGGGGAGGATTTCATCCCACACAAGCCTTAAGATATCGTATCCCCTTTTTTCCTCATGGGAGGTTATGGCCACAACCGCCTTGTAATCAGGCACAACCACGCAAAACTGGGCAAACATGCCGTCCATGCGGTAAGCGCCAGGATACGTGCACATCCACACCTGATAGCCGTACCCGCAACGCATTTCACTGTCGTGCCCGTCCGTTTCCACTTGTTTTTTAGTCATATCTAAAACAAAACCGGAAGGTATAAGTTGTTTTCCTTCATATTCCCCGCAGTTTAAAAGCACCTCCCCCGCCTTTGAGAGTTCTTCTGCTGTTAAATAAAGCCCTATCGCCCCTAAAGAATTCCCAAAAGAGTCCGTATCCCACTGGGGGTTTTGGATTTTTAGCGGCTCAAAAAGCCTTGGGGTTAAATAATCCCGCAAATTCCGGCCCGACTTTTTCCCCACGATTTTTGAAAGCATATAGCTAGCCCCGTTATTGTAGGCAAATTTTTTGTCATGAGGGGAGTATGTAAGGGGCATATTTAAAAAAGCGTCCTGCCAAAAATCTGTAAAATGGGCGCCCTTAATCCCTTTTTCCCTCATTTCCCCCTGCATTTTAAAAATGGGGCATTCGCTGTGGCCCGTAGTCATGGTAAGGAGGTTCCATACGGTTATTTCCTCAAAGCCTTGCGGTAATTCTTCTGGCAATTCATCTTCTAAAATATCCACCATTTTGTCGGTTATTTTAAAAAGCCCCTCGCCTATGGCAATACCTGCGGCCATTGCGGTGAAGGTTTTGCTTGCGGAAAAAGTTTGTATCCGTTTTGGCTCTACGAAATCATAGCTTTCAAGCAGTTCCCCTTTTTGCCTTACGCATACATTTTTAACGCCTAGGTTTTCGCTTTTTACCCTGTTTACAAAATCCTTTAAATACTTCATAGCAAACCTCCGAAAATTTATAATTAAATTATAAACAATTTGAAAAATCCCATCAACAAAAAAACCCGCTTCTTTTGCGGATTTTTTAGCCATAAACTATGTACCCACGCTTTATTAATTCTTTTTTTATTTTATCCACGTCAATCGGGCAGTTTTTCCCGTCCTTGGGAAGGGAAAGCAGCCTTCCTAAAGTTTCAATCATCCTCAAATCCACATTATACCCAAGGTCGCGCAGCACGTCCAAAAACTCAGGGTTTTTTATGTATATCTCATAAAGGGTTTCGGACAAATCAATTTCGCCCTTCACAAAAATCCCCCCATGCCCCCGTTTGGTTTTTTATAAAATAATATAAAGCTACTAAAATTTTTATGCAAACAAAAACGGGAAAACCCAATGGATTTTCCCGGTAATTTTCAACTTTAAGCGTATTTTTTCACAAGGCTTGGGAGCGATTCTTCGCTTGCCGAAATAGTCAATAAAAGCTCAACGCCGAACTTGTCGCATAAGGCGTCCACATCTTGCAGGAACCTCTCGAGGCCTTCATTGTCCGATTCCTTCACAATCTTGGTTAGGCTGTCGATAAATATGTTGGAGATATCAAAATCGCTTGATATAACACCACATAGCAAACCATAAAGCGCGGAGTAATCCTTAATTTCAAAATCCGAGGTATCCACTAACCTGACTTTGTAACTCAAGTCATAAAGGTGGCGCTTGCCGTTGTTGATAAACACAACGGAGCCTTTTTCCGCGTTTACCGCTTCGTCAACCTTCGCAAGAAGAGTTTTGGTCTTTCCGGTACCTTTTTCGCCAAAAATTACCTTCACCATAAGAAATTCCTCCTCAAGATATTTATTTTTTAATTCCTGCAATGAGCCGGCTATATTTATTAATATTATACTATAACAATTGATTTATATCAACTGTTTTTATGAAATATGCAAAAAAACTATTTTCCAAGCCTTGCCCTTAACGCTTCCCCTTCTTTTTCATAGCCCGGTTTCCCTAAAAGGGCGAACATATTTTTCTTGTAAGCCTCAACCCCCGGCTGGTCAAAGGGGTTAACCCCGAGCAAATACCCTGAAATGCCGCAGGCTTTTTCAAAGAAGTAAATCAGGTTTCCAAGGCAGTACTCATCCAATTTTTCAACCTTTATTACAAGGTTTGCAACGCCCCCGTCGGTGTGGGCAAGAAGGGTTCCCAAAAAGGCCTGCTGGTTTACAAAGCTTACGGTTTTGCCTTTTAGGAAGTTTAGCCCGTCAATATCTTCCGCTTCTTCCTTTAATGTTATGTCCCGCTTTGGGTTTTCCACATAAATTACGGTTTCAAACAAATTCCTCAAGCCTTCCTGGATATATTGGCCCATGGAGTGTAAGTCGCTGGTGTTGTCAACAGAGGCGGGGAAAATCCCTTTGTTGTCCTTGCCTTCGCTTTCGCCAAAGAGCTGTTTCCACCATTCGGCAAAATAATGAAGCTGGGGCTCATAGTTTACCAAAATTTCCGTGGTTTTGCCTTTTCTGTATAGCGCGTTTCTGAAAGCCGCGTATAAGTAGCAGTCGTTATTATATAAATCAGGATTTAGATAAGCTTCCCTTGCGTCCTGCGCGCCTTTCATAAGAAGGTCAATGTCCGCTCCGCTAACCGCAATTGGCAAAAGACCCACCGCGGTTAGCACCGAATACCTTCCCCCTACGTCGTCGGGCACAACAAAGGTTTCATACCCCTTCGCGCGGGCAAGTTTTAAAAGCGCCCCTTTTTCCTTGTCGGTGGTGGCAAAAATCCTTTCTTTTGCCCCTTCTTCGCCGTATTTTTGCTCTAAAAGCTCCTTAAACACCCTGAATGCCACCGCGGGCTCGGTGGTTGTGCCGCTTTTGGAAATAACGTTTATGGAAAAGTCCAAATCTTTTACATAGTCAACAAGTTCCGCCATGTAGGTTGAACTTAAATTGCAGCCCGCAAAAATCACATGGGGGTTTTTTCTTTTTTCTTTAGGCAAATACGCGCTAAAGGGGTTATTTAGCGCGTCGATTGCCATTTTCGCGCCTAAATATGATCCGCCAATGCCGATTACAATCAGCACGTCGGAATTTTTCCTGATTTTTTCCGCCGCGCGCTTTATCCTTTCAAATTCTTCCTTGTCATAATTTATGGGCAAATCAACCCAACCCAAAAAGTCGGCGCCGGCGCCTGTTTTTTCGGTTAAAGTTTTATGCGCCGCAAGAATGTGGGGCGCAAGCGCGTCAATTTCATGTTTTTTTACAATGGATAGGGCGTTTTCATACTCAAATTTTATTTTTGTCATACCAATACCTCTTTCTTTATATATATTTTCTGCATAAATAAAAAATTATTACCAATATTTTTTACTATATGGTATTTTAACAAACAAAAACCCCCCGGTCAACCATAAATGCAAAAAGCCGGAAAGCGCAGCTTTCCGGCTTTTTTTATTTAGTTACGATAATTACCCTGACCTTCCCGCCGTTTCTAAGTGATGTGTCGGAATAAAGCTCAAAGTTTGAATAATCCTTCAGCGAGTTTTTGTTTATTGCCTTAAAAGTGGTAATATCGCTTTTTTCATAGACCTGGACATCCAAATCCATTTCATACACAGTGTCATTTATTTTTATCCTGCCGTCGGCCACGCTTTGAAGTTTTGTGCCGCTTCCCACCTGCACCAGATTTGAAATCCTCTCAATAGTGTTGCCGGATAGTTTAAACATTACCGGCTGGTATTTTGAAAGGCCCGTAAAGTAGCCGTCTGAAATATAGGTTTTTTCAACGCCCCCTGTGATTATGCCATACCTTGCTGTTGAAAAGGCGTCAAGCTTATTATACACTACATCGGTTAAAATCCCGTACTGGTAAGTGGACTTTGAAACGTCGTTTACATATAAAATCAGGATATCGTCAAATTCGTTAGCAAAGGCTGTGTTTATAACGTCTTTTGTGGAAAGCTCGTTTGTTGAAATATCGCTCATTTCAATTTTTCTCAATGTGGGGACATTGTTTGCGGCTTTTGACACAAGTTCGATTATGGCGTAGTCCTTT
>JAAYMJ010000202.1 GCA_012521455.1 Clostridiaceae bacterium | reverse complement strand
GATTACCTATAACATAATATTTTTTCATCAAGCAAAACACCTGTTCATATAATTTAGGGGCAGGTGATTTTCTTGAGAAAAATTATTTTTGCAGTAATAATTTTGGCGCTGCAATTTGCAAACCTTTCCGCAAAAGCCCTGGAAGTGTCAGCAACAAGCGCGGTTTTAATTGACGCAAAAACAGGGCAGGTTTTGTATGAAAAAAACGCCTATGAAAGGCGGGGCATGGCAAGCACAACAAAAATCATGACCGCCATATGCGCGCTGGAGAACGCTAATTTAAGCGATACTGTAACGGTTTCAAAAAAAGCGGCCTATCAGGAAGGGTCTTCCATTTACCTTTTAGAAGGGGAAAAGATAAAAATGGAAGACCTCCTATACGGGCTTATGCTAAATTCGGGGAATGACGCGGCGGTTGCGATTGCCGAACACGTATCAGGCAGCGTTGAGGAATTCGCAAAATTAATGACAAAAAAAGCGGAAGAAATTGGCGCTAAAAATACCCAGTTTAAAAACCCTAGCGGCCTTGATGAGGAAGGCCACTACACTACCGCCTATGATTTAGCGCTGATTTCAAGGTATGCCCTCTCTAACCCCGATTTTAAAACAATCGTTTCCACAAAGAGAAAAACAATACCCAATCATATGACGGGGATTGACAGGTATTTAAAAAACCACAACAAAATGCTTTTTAACTATGAGGGCGCAACCGGCATAAAAACAGGGTTTACCAAAAAAACCGGAAGGTGCCTGGTGACTAGCGCGCAAAAAGACGGGCAGGAGTTAATCGCCGTGACCTTAAACGCCCCCGACGACTGGCGGGACCATACCAATATGCTAAACTACGGCTTTTCGGTGTGCAAAAAGGTAAATGTGCTTAAAAAAGATGATTTGGCAGGCTTTGCCCGCGTTATCGGAGGCACCGAAAAAAAGATTGAGGCCTACATTAAAGAGGATTTGGACATTTTCTTAAAAGACGGCGTTTTGGATAAAGTAAAAGTAGAGTATAAAATAAACGACCTTCCCGCGCCTGTTGCCTACGGGGACAGCGCAGGGGAAGCAATTGTTTTATATAATGATGAAATCATTGAAAGAGTCCCCTTATATGTAAAGGAAAACGTGGAAAAAACCATTATATATACTTTTTGGGACAATCTTAAAAAAGTGCTTGGCTACTATTTTGTAAAAATTTAAATTTAAGGAAGGTAAAAAGTGAGGATACAAAAGTATATTGCATCTTGCGGGGTAACATCAAGAAGAAAAGCGGAAGAGTTAATCTTACAAGGCAGGGTAAAACTAAACGGCGAAGTGGTAAATACATTGGGGGTAAAGATTGACCCGGGAAATGACAAGGTCTATGTGGACGACAAGTTAATTACCCCGCCTAAAAGGAATTATTATATAATGCTAAATAAGCCAAAAGGGTACGTTACAACCGTAAAAGACCAGTTTGACAGGCCCACGGTTTTGGATCTGGTGGGGGATATAAACGCGCGGCTCCACCCTGTGGGAAGGCTTGACTATGACACGTCGGGGCTTATATTTTTGACTAATGACGGGGAATTTACCTACCGTGTAACTCACCCAAAAAATAAAATAAAAAAGGTTTATATTGCCAAAATTTCAGGCATAATTTCAAAAGAGGATATAGAAAAGTTAAAAAGGGGCATTGTAATTGACGGGTATAAAACAAGCCCAGCAAAAGTTGAGGTGTTAAAGATTGGCAAAAACACAAGCGAGGTTAAAATCACAATCCATGAGGGAAAGAACCGTCAGGTAAGGAAAATGTTTGAAAGCCTGTCATATAATGTGCTTTCCCTAAAACGGATTGCCATAGGGAATGTGACTTTGGGAAACCTCCCCGAAGGAAAGTGGAGGCATTTATCTGATAGGGAGAAGAATTCTTTTTTACACTAGAAATTTGTTTTAATTTGTAGTATAATTAATTTAGGCTTTTTAATATATGACGGAGGTTATTATATGATCACCATAAAACCCTGCAAAGACGAAGAAGTTTTAGGTTTTAAGCTTGGGGAAAACCAAATGTGCATGGTGCTGCGGGACAACGATAACATCTTAGGCAAAGGCCTTTATACAATCTGCGACGGGTTTGCCACCATTGATAGGATTGACGCCTTTGACAACGGAAACGCCTTTTTTATTTTAAAATCAATCTTAAACAGTATAGATTTAATGGGGATAAAAGAAGTTTTTTGCGAAAACGAGGACTTAAAAAGCACGCTCCTTAGGGCCGGTTTTAAATTCGAAAACAATTTATATTCGCTTAATCTTGAGGGCTATTTTGATTTTAAATGTAAAAAGGGCTGAGAAAATCAGTTCCTTTTTTTATGCAAATACATATTTTGTATATTCAGGTAAAATATAAAAATTTAATTTTGCGGTTATTTTTTTACGCCTGAATACGACAAAAAATTAACAAAAAATTTTTATATAAAAGAAGGAAAAAGGTTATTTGTGTAGAAAATAAAT
>JAAYMJ010000201.1 GCA_012521455.1 Clostridiaceae bacterium | reverse complement strand
TTAAACGCGGTGACGGACGCGAATGTAAAGACCGCGAATTACCACTTTACCACTTTGAAGCCAAATTTAGGCGTGGTAAAATCAAACGAAGGAAAGTCCTTTGTTTTGGCGGATATCCCGGGGCTTATTGAAGGGGCCCACGCAGGCGTGGGGCTAGGGCATGAGTTTTTAAGGCATATTGAAAGGACGCGGCTTTTAATCCATGTGGTTGACGCCTCTGGGATTGAAGGGCGCGACCCCATTGAGGATTTTTGCGCTATAAACGAGGAATTAAAGCTTTATAATCTTGAGCTTGAAAAAAGGCCCCAGATAGTTGCGGCAAATAAAATTGATTTAATTTATGACTGGGAAAAATTCAATGAATTTAAAAGTTATATAAAATCTTTGGGACTGCCTTTTTTTGAGATTTCCGCGGCCACCCAAAAAGGGGTGCGGGAACTTATTTCCTATGTGGCAAGCGAGGTTGAAAAACTCCCGCCGGTGCCTGTGTACCAAAGCGAATATGTGCAAGAAGAAGAGGAAGAAAAAGAGCCCTTTAAGATTACATTCCGGGATAATGTCTACATCATTGAGGGCGACTGGATTGAGAATTTGTTTAACTCAACCAATCTGGAAGATTATGAGTCCGTGTCCTATTTCCAGCGGGCCTTGAGGAAAAAAGGCGTGATTGACGCGCTGATTGAGATGGGCATTAAAGAAGGGGATACGGTTAGGATATTGGATACTGAATTTGATTTTACTAATTAAAAAGGATGGATAGGATGCTAACTGGAAAACAGCGGGCAAAGCTCCGCGCGATGGCAAATCAAATCCCCGCCCTATACCAGGTAGGGAAAAACGGGGTTACGGATAGTTTTGTCAGCCAAATTAATGACGCGCTGCAAGCCAGGGAATTAATTAAGGTTAAGGTTTTGGAAAACGCAATGGCAAGCGCTAGGGAAATATGTGACGAAGTGTGCCAAAAATGCGGGGCAGAGCCTGTGCAAGTGATAGGGAACAAGTTTGTGATTTACAAAGAAAGCAGTGAAAACAAAAAGATTATTTTGTAAAAGCGGGCTGATTTTATGAGGATTGCGCTTTTTGGGGGCACTTTTGACCCCGTACATAACGCGCATCTTAAAATTGCACAAGAAGCACAAAATGCGGCAAAACTTGATAAGGTGATTTTTGTCCCCTCGGGAAATCCCCCCCACAAGGAAAAGGTTTATGCCGATAAATTCCACAGGCTTAACATGGTGAAACTGGCGGTTTTGGATTATGAAAATTTTGAAGTTTCAAGTTATGAAGTGGATAAAAAAACATATTCATACACTTACGAAACCCTGACCCATTTTAAAAAGCTGTATCCTTCGGATGAACTATTTTTTATTATCGGGGATGACGCGTATAAGAAAATAAATGAGTGGTATCAGTGGGAAAAACTGTTTTCCCTTTGTGAGTTTTTGGTTTTTACCAGAAACAATGAAAAAATAGACCCGCCGGCGAAATATTTTAAAATCACTCCCATGGATGTATCATCAACGGAAATACGTAAAAAACTTTGTAAAAAAGAATATTGCGGCCTGCAAATCCCAAAAAGGGTTTTGGAATATATAAAGGAACATCATTTGTACGAAGAAGTTTGAAAGGTAGGGCATATCCTATGGACATTCTCCAAATGACACAAAAGCTAAAAGGGGTGCTTAAAGAAAAGCGGTTTATCCACAGCGTGAATGTGTCAAAAACGGCTGCCGAAATTGCCCATCTGTTTAATGTGGACCCCAAAAAGGCAGAAATCGCGGGGCTGTTGCATGACTGCGCGAAAAATTTTGACAAGGAAGTAATGCGGGATATAATTATTAAAAACAATTTGTCAAAGGATGAGATTATTTTAAGCGAGCCGGCATTATACCACGCGGTGGTGGGGGAGTATATCGCAAGGACTGAATACGGGATTTCCGACCCCGATATTTTGGAGGCGATTTTTTATCATACCATCGGGTGCGGGGACATGAAACCATTATCCTGTGTTATTTACCTTGCGGATTTAATTGAGCCGACCCGCAACTGGCCTGAAATTGAGGAGTTAAGGCGGCTTACATATGAGGATGTAAATTTAGCTTTAATCCGGGCATTTGACATTTCCATTATCCATGTGATTGGAAAGGGAAGGGCAATACATCCTAACACAATTTATGGGAGGAACTCTTTTGTGAAAAAAGTCGACATGATGAAACTACAAAACTTGACAGCAAAATAAAATATTGTTAAACTTAAAAACTTGAGGGAGTGGATTTTTTTGAACAAGGAATTGGTTTTAAAAGCTGCAAAGCTGGTTGACGAAAAAAAAGTAAGCGACATAGTGCTATTGGACGTGCAAAACATATGCACTTATTCTGACTACTTTTTAATTTGCACAGCTTCAAACCCTGTGCTTTTGCGTGCTTGTGCTGATAACTTGGTTGAAAAACTGATGGAAGAGGATAATATCATGCCACTCCGCATAGAGGGCAAAAACACAAATTCCTGGATGCTTATTGACTACGGCGACTTAATTGTCCATATAATGAGCAAGGAAGCCAGGGATTTTTATAACCTGGAAGGCCTTTGGAGTGACGCGAAAAAGGTGGAACTTGGGTTTTTAAAGCAGGATAAGGTAAACTTGTAACGGCAGGATAAATTTTTTCAATTTACGAGGGGATTGAGAATTATGGAATATAATTTTAAAGAAAT
>JAAYMJ010000200.1 GCA_012521455.1 Clostridiaceae bacterium | reverse complement strand
TGGTTGAAGCGATAACGGTTTTTTTAGTATCCTTGGTTTTTTCAACATAATCCATATACACCGCCATGGCAACCGCCGTATGGGTGTCTAGCACATAGGAGTATTCTTCCTCAATTTCCTTTATGGTTTGCAAGGTTTTTTCATCATCAGCAAACCCGCCATAAAGAATCCCCTGCATTTTGGAAAAATGCCCGGGCTCAAGCTGGTATGTGCCATCCGTCGCAAGCTTTTTCATATACTGGCGCACTTTTTCGTCGTCTCTTTCCGCTATGTCGTAAATAAACCTTTCAAGGTTTGAGGAAATCAAAATATCCATGGAAGGTGATATAGTGGTGAAAAATTCGCGGTTTTTGTTGTAAATACCTGTATTTATAAAATCCGTAAGCACGTTGTTTTTGTTTGAGGCGCAAATCAGCTTTGCAACGGGAAGCCCCATTTTTTTAGCGTAATACGCCGCCAAGATATTCCCGAAATTCCCCGTGGGTACCACGATATTTATTTCTTCCCCCAGCTGGATTTCCTCATTTCTCAACAAATCCGCATAAGTTGAGAAATAATACACAATCTGCGGGGCAAGGCGGCCCCAGTTTATGGAGTTTGCGCTGGATAGGTAAAAGCCTTTTTGTTTTAATTCATTTTGGTATTCTTCGTCTATAAAAATCCCCTTTACCCCGTTTTGGGCGTCGTCAAAATTGCCGGATACCGCAATTACGCACACATTCTGCCCTTCCTGGGTCACCATTTGGAGTTTTTGCATTTCACTGACTCCCTCGTGGGGGTAAAACACTATAATTCTTGTGCCCTCCACGTCTTTAAACCCCTCAAGGGCCGCTTTTCCCGTATCCCCGCTTGTGGCAACCAAAATTACAACTTCCCCGTCAAGGTTTACTTTTTTCATGCTCTTTGTAAGAAGATGGGGAAGTATCTGCAGCGCCATGTCCTTAAAGGCGCAGGTGGGCCCGTGCCATAGTTCGAGGATATAAATGTTGTCATCCATTTTATATGTGGGGGCTATTTCGGCAGTTTCAAACCTTTCCTTGTTATATGCCGAATTTACGCACTCCTCAATTTCGCTTTCTTTAAAATCGGTAAAAAATTTGGACAATATCCTTACTGCCCTTTCGTTGTAGGAAATAGCTGAAAATTCCTTGATGTCATCAAGAGTAAACCTGGGAAAAGACTGGGGGACAAACAGGCCGCCGTCCAAAGACAGCCCCTGCACCACAGCCTGTGACGACAATATTGAAACTTGGTTATCCCTCGTACTATTATACCGCATTAAATATTTCCTCCAAATTTATTTTATCTGCCGGCGTGTTCAATACTTCATTATAATAATATAAAATTATCCGGTTGTAAAGTATTTATGGTTTTTAACATATTATACCATTTAGATATTAGTTTGTCCAACTTTTTTATTTTGTAAAATCAGCCCTAAAAACATAAAATCCCCCTCCATTTTGTGAATACTTTAGGGGATTTTATATTTTTATTGAAGATTTGCGCAGTTTAATTGTCCTTCAAAAGCAAATAAATTCCGATTTGGGACAGCCCCAAAAGTATTAGCAGTATATCCATCTGAAAATCGGTGGTCATAAAAAGGATTGGGATAATCCCGATAAGCCTTCCCACATTTATAAAGGTTTCCCGCACCGCCATGCTTTCAATGCGCCTCCGCTGTATGTTTGGAAGCTGGTTTAAGGTTTCATACATAATCGGGGTGTATCCGTTCATTACAAAGGGGACAAAAAAGCTCACCAATACCCCGTAGATGAAAATCGGTGCGGCGGCGTTGTTGATAAGTGGGATAAGGCTTACTAAAAACATGCAAACCCCGCCGAACAACAAATACCGCTTGCGCTTTGAGGCGTCAATAAACCTGCCAAGGATAAAGTATGCCAAAATTGAAAAAAGGGACGAGGTAAAGGAATATGTACCGATTAAAAACTCGCTTTTTAGGCTTTTATAGATAAGCACCGGGGGCAAAAACATCATGGTCCCTTCCCTGAAGCCCCTGAAAAGCTCTGAGGACATCCCCCGAAGATAAGCCCTGTTTTTTATAAACAATAAAAACATGGACCTAAAGTAAGTCCTTTCCCCGTTTTGGCTTTTTGGCAGATTTAAGCTTATTAAAAAGGCGGATAAAAACAATAAAAGGGATATGGAAAACACCGTCACATAGCCCTGCTTCCCGCTTAACGCGCCGATTATGGCGCCTGCGGATAAGGGGGCGATTAAGCTTGATATGCTGTTTACCACCCCTTGCGCGCTTAAAAAGGTGTCCCAGTTTTTCTGGGAGTATTCAAAATACATCACGTTATACGCTAAATAGTAAAATCCCGCTGAAACCCCCAAAAGGATTCCCAAATACCATGGATGGTAGGCGAAAAACTCGCCAAAAAGCAAAAGCAGCGCATAGCTTGCCGCGTAGCAGAAAATCCCCGTCTTTAGCGACACCACAACCCCGTACTTTTTGCAAAAAAAGCTGCAGGCGTAAAAGGATAAAAAGGTGAAGGCAAAATGGGGAATGTAGTATAATACCACCCGCTGGATTGATTCGTTATAGGAAAAAATGAACAAGTTTATAAACACGCTTGAAAATCCGCTTGCAAGCAAAAATACACCTTGCACAGTGAGCAGTGTCAGCTGTGCAGGTGTAAGTTCATAATTTAGCGAATTGAATTTTTTCATTCTGGCAAAAATACCCATACACAATCCAGCCTTATGGCTTTATAGCCCAATTATGCTTCTTTGCTCGCCAAATATGCGTTAATTTTATCCACTAATTCCTGCGTATCTACCCCGTGTACCTTGCAAGCCTGTTCAATGCTTTCCCCGCTTGCAGAAGGGCAGCCTAAACAGTGCATTCCAATTTCAAAGAAAAAAGGAGCTGTACCCGGATCTATTCTCAATACATCAGCAATTATGGTGTCCTTGGTTACCTGTGCCATAATATTACCTCCATTCTTTTTGCTTTGTTTAAATTATAGCAATTTTTATATGACTTGTAAAGAAGTTAATCATTAATTTCGAAACTTTTCCTACCTATTTGGTATAAATTATTCCCCTCACAGTCAATTATAACCGTTACGGGAAAATCTTTTACCTTTAGCCTGCGTATGGCTTCTGCCCCTAAATCGTGGTATGCGATAATCTCGCTTTCCTCAACCGATTTGGCCAAAAGCGCCCCCGCGCCTCCTATGGCGCCAAAATAAACCGCGCCATATTTTATCATTGCCTCAATCACGCTTTTGTCCCGCTCGCCTTTCCCAATCATGCCTTTTAAGCCCAGCTCCAGAAGTTTTGGGGTGTAGGCGTCCATCCTGCCGCTGGTGGTGGGGCCGCAGGAGCCAATAATGTGGCCTTCCCTTGCGGGGCAGGGGCCCACGTAGTAAATGATTTGGTTTTTTATATCAAAGGGCAGTTCCTCTCCCCGGTTTAACGCCTCAATCATTCTTTTGTGGGCCGCGTCCCTCGCGGTGTAGATATAGCCTGAAACCAAACAATTATCCCCGGCTTTTAAGGTTTTTACGACATCAATTGTAAGTGGTGCAGTTATTATCTTATTCATACTTCTTCAGTCACTTCATATGTTATTTTTCCCGCAACCCCCGCGGTAAGGTCCGGCCTTTGGGGGTCGGTTACAAAAGCGTTTTTAAGCGCGCGACCAAGGGCGCGGAATACCGCCTCCCAAATGTGGTGGGAGTTTTCCCCTGAAAACACCTCAATTTGCAGCGTACTGCGCGCGCCTTGGGCGAATCCGTCCAAGAAGACTTTTAAATCCTCGCTTAACATGGTTTCGGCAAAGTGAGGGATTTCAACTTTTGAAGAAAAGAAGAAATTACTCCTGTCTTCAAAGCTAACTAACGCCTGCGCCTTTGCCTCGTCGATTATTCCAAAGGAATCCCCGAAGGACAGGGCGCCGGGCTGGCGTTTTAAATATTCCAAAACCGCTTTGCCGAAAGCCTGGCCTAAATCCTCGCAAATTACATGGTTTAGGTTGAATTTATCAAGTTTTACGCTGACTGTGGCGTTAATCCCCCACCTGTATACAAGCTGCTCAATCATATGGCTTAAAAACGGGATGGGTGTGTTTATTTTTTCACGGTAATTATCCGCAATCGGCGGAGGCGCGATTGAAACCAAAATTTCGCTTTCGGTGGATTTGCGCTTTACATTAATCATTATACCACTCCTAACCCTTTTTAAAACAAAATTTTATTCCCTGTCGCTTACAGCCAGCGCATGGGTGTCAAAGCCTTCAACATCGGCTATTTCTTTAGCATAATCCTTCACTTTCAAAAACCCTTCCCTTGTCGCGTACCCTACGGATGAGCGCTTTACAAAATCCAGCACCGATACGCTGGAATAGGTTTTCGCAAATCCGCCTGTGGGAAGGATTGCGTTTGGTCCTAAAAGGAAATTGCAAAGCGTAACCGGTGTGTAGTCGCCAAGCAATATTTCCCCTGCGTTTTTGATTTTTTCCAAAACCTCAAAGGGGTTTTTGGTCATAATTTCCATGTGCTCGGGGGCGTATTCGTTCACAAAATCAATGCTTTCTTCCAAATTTTTTGTTAGCACCACGCCGCCGTAGGTTTTAAAATTGGTTTGCACAAACTCGCGCCTTCTTTGGCTGATTTTTTTAATATTTTCTTTTACAATTTCAATTGCGGCCCTTGCCAGCTCTTCCGAATGGGTTACCAAAAGGGCGGCAGAATCAGGCCCGTGTTCGGCTTCAATCATCCAGTCTAAAGCAACCTTCTTTGGGTCCTGATACTCATCTGCTAAAATAATGCACTCGCTTGGCCCTGCGGGAAGGGATGAGTCGATGTAATTGGCAAGATACCTTTTTGCCGCTGTGGCATAGGCATTTCCAGGGCCTATGATTTTGTGGCACTTGGGTATGGTTTCGGTGCCAAACGCAACGGCGGCAACCGCCTGAATCCCGCCCGCTTTATATATTTCATCAATCCCGATAATTTTTGCCGCGGCTAAAATCGCGTCATCCACTTCCCCCGCTTCATTGGGCGGGGTTACGACCACAATTCTTTCCACCCCCGCGACTTTTGCAGGTATCCCAAGCATTAATAAAACCGAAGGGAAACTTCCCTTTCCCCGGGGCACATACAAGCAAACATCATCCAACGGCGTGGTTTTTTCCCCCACCATTAGGCCTGAGTCGGTGTATGTAAACCAAACCGGCTTGGGTTTTTGCTTTTCGTGAAAAGCCTTTATGTTTTTCGCGGCATACTCTAACGCTTCCCTTGTCTTTGGGGAAAGCCTCTTATAACCTTCCTCAATTTCTTCTTTTTTAACCTTTATCCTGTCAGGGGTTAATTTTACCCCGTCAAATTTTTCAGTGTATTTTAAAAGCGCGCTGTCCCCGTTTAGTTTTATATCCTCAGAAACGCTTTTTGCCAGCTCCATTTTGTCGGTTATGTCGATTTCAGCCCTTTTAATGAGCCTTTCCTTCTCCTCGGGAGAGATACTATCCAACCTAAAAATATTTACTTCCATTTGACAAAACCCCCTGAATTTATATATTAAGTATAATTATAAAATACAGGTGCATAATTTTCAAGAAATTAGCACCAAAAATAATAACAATTTACTTTGGGGATGTTTTGTGCTTTTTTGTGCATAACTATGCAAAAACATTTATAAAATTTTTTATTTGCCAAACTAAAAGGCAAAGCAGGCGAAATTTTATACATTCATCATGCTACATATAAAATTATGTGTTTTAATTGTGCAAAATGCTATATGGCAATTAGTGTAAAATAATTTTGTAAACCTGAAAAATCCACCATTTTCAAGGTGGAAAATTTTTTATGGAAATGTGGAAAAATTAAGTGAATTTCTGTGGATAATGTGGATAACTCTGTGTATAACCTAAAAATCAGGGCTGTTTTAGGTGGAAAAGTAGTGGGATAAGCCTGTGGATATGTGTATAATTATGTTAATAGAAGTTGACATAATCATTTATTTTTAAGGTTAAATTTTTTGGCTTATACACGTATTTATGTGGAAAACTCACTTTGGTTTTTTACAATAAAAATGGGCTTGATAATCTTTTGCATTAGTCAATTTTTTGTGGTTTTCTGTTAAAAAACCATATTGTTTTATAAATTTTATATGCATAAAAATAAATTTTTTAAAAACCAATCCTTTATTGAAAAACACAAAGGGAAAGTTTTTGATTGTTATAAAACCCGTCATCTGATATAATGAAACTAGCTTATTTATTTTTATATAAAGGGGGGCGGGATAATATGGACCAGCTAATTTTAAATCCCGACATATTACTTTGGCTTATATTGTTAGTTGCCTTTATTGTAATCGAGGCGGCTACTGTTAGCCTTCTTACCACCTGGTTTGCCATCGGAAGCCTGTTTTCTTTGGTTTTGGCTTTTCTTGGCGCGCCCTTTTATTGGCAGATTGCGGTCTTTTTCGTGGTAAGCTTTGTGCTTTTAATTTTTACAAAACCTTTTGTGGACAAAAAACTTATGGCAAAAAAAGAAGCAACCAACGCGGACAGGGTTATCGGAAAGACAGGGGTTGTAATCGAGGAGATAGATAACATAAAAGGCACCGGCCAGGTAAAGGTATTAAACCAAATCTGGTCGGCTTCAAGCGAGGAAAATATAAAAAAAGGGGAAAAAGTGATTGTAAAGGATATCAGAGGGGTAAAATTGATAGTTGAAAAACAAAATTAGGAGGTTTACTTATGCCTTATTTGATTGCGCTTATTGTGATTGTTTTTATTTTGCTAATATCCAATATAAAAATTGTGCCCCAGGCAAAGGCCTATGTGGTAGAGCGCCTGGGCGCCTATCAGGCCACCTGGCATGTGGGGCTGCATGTAAAAATCCCGCTAATTGAAAGAGTGGCAAAGGTGATGAGCCTAAAAGAGCAGGTGGTGGATTTCCCGCCGCAACCTGTGATTACAAAGGACAATGTTACCATGCAGATTGACACCGTTATATATTTTCAAATCACCGACCCGAAACTTTATGCCTACGGCGTTGAAAACCCAATGATGGCAATTGAAAACCTGACGGCTACAACCTTGCGAAATATTATAGGGGATTTGGAACTTGACGAAACGCTCACTTCCCGCGACATTATAAATGCAAAAATGAGAACTATCCTGGATGAGGCGACTGACCCATGGGGAATTAAAATTAACAGGGTTGAACTTAAAAACATAATCCCGCCCAGGGAAATCCAAGACGCCATGGAAAAGCAAATGAAGGCGGAACGCGAGCGCAGGGAAGCAATCCTTAAGGCAGAAGGTGAAAAAAAGAGCGCAATCCTTGTTGCCGAAGGTGAGAAAGAGGCCATGATTTTAAGGGCGGAAGCCAAAAAAATGGCTCAAATAAAGGAAGCCGAAGGGGAAGCGGAGGCAATTTTGAAGGTTCAGGAGGCAATAGCCCAGGGGATAAAGCTTCTTAATGAGGCAAACCCCAACCAAAACGTAATTGCCTTAAAAAGTTTGGAATCCTTAGAAAAAGTGGCTGACGGGAAAAGCACAAAAATTATTATCCCCTCGGAAATTCAAAACCTGGCATCATTAGCCGCAAGTTTAAAAGAAATGGTAAAGGAATGAATTTCTAAACGTCAGTCATGTATTATGTAATTTTCAAATTGATTAATAAGTATCCCCCCGTAAAACGGGGGGTTTTTCATTTTCGGGCATAGCCTTGCACACTACAGGCAGAACAAGCGCGTCTTTTGTTGTCCAGAATATTTTTGAAAAATTATAAATAAACTTTTTTACTTTAGATACCGTTCACAGGTTAACCTCTTTTGAGGGGCTACCACGTGGTTTTCACTATGCAAAAAACCTCCAACATAACATTGGAGGTTTTAAAAGAGAACATAAGCTTAAAATGTTTTTAAGGGTTTTTGTATATGTAATATAATTAGAAAAACCCCCTATATATCATAGGGAGGTTTTTCAATTTGGAGTGTAGGAGTTTGTGTTATTGTAGCTGGCTTCTTACTGCCTGCACTTCTTGAGGCTGAGCCATTTGCGCAGGTGTATAATAACCTTTTTGCTGAGCTAGTTTAAATAGCTCATACTGGCTTTGTTCACATGAATTCCTGATTTGGATGATGGTGTTTCTAAGTTCCGGGTTTTGACATTCGGCAATTGTATTTTGATAAAAAGTCAATTCGCTTTTAACACCGGATAGCGCGTCATTTACCATATATTTTTCCTGCATATCCTTATCCTCCTAGTTTAAAAATGACATTAGTTTTTGTTTTGTTGCTTGTGCGTCTTGAACTTGTTTTTGGAAGAAGGCTTTTACCTGGGGGTCGGTTGCCTGCTGTGCGTAAGTTGTGAATTTTTGAATAGCGGTGTCATGGGAACCGATTAAATGACGTAAGTTTTGCAATTCAACTTGGTTTAAATTTGCCATGTAATTACTCCTTTCATTTATTTTCTAACCTTAGTATTAATTAACTTTCAAAAATTATTCATTCTATTTTTTAAATTCCTGTATTAGATTGTGTCAAAACTTTAAAAATTAAACTTGAAAAATTTAGCGCCAAAAACATTAAAAAAACGCTAAAGCCTTAAATTTAGGCCTTCACGGGGGATTGCGGGCGTTTTTATAAAATTTTTTAAAACGCAAAAAAGGCGTGTTTTTCTAAAAACACGCCTTTTTATTAATTTATATATCCAAACAATTAAACCCTTTCGTGGTAGGTTCTCTTTAGCACTTCAAGCTGCTGCTCTTTTGAAAGCTTGTGGAAGTTCACCGCGTACCCCGAAACCCTGATGGTGAGGTTGGGATACTTTGCAGGGTCCTTCATGGCTTCTTCCAAAAGGGATTTATTTAAAACATTCACGTTAATATGGTGCGCCTTTTGATGGAAGTACCCGTCCAACATACTAACAAGGTTTGTAATCCTTTCCCTAGGCTCTTTTCCCAAAGTCTGGGGCACAATTGTGAAGGTGTTGGAAATGCCGTCGTAGCAGTTTTCATAAGGAAGTTTTGCCACGGAATTTAATGACGCAAGCGCCCCTTCATGTTCACGGTTATGCATTGGGTTTGCGCCCGGCGCAAAGGCTTCCCCTGCTTTTCTCCCGTCGGGGGTTGCCCCTGTTTTTTTGCCGTATACCACGTTGCTTGTAATGGTCAGCGCTGACAAGGTGTGTTTTGCGCCGCGGTACGCAGCCGTTTTCGCAAGTTCCTTGTTCATGTCTTCCAATAGTTTTACCGCAATTTGGTCAACCCTGTCGTCGTCATTTCCGAATTTGGGGAAGTCCCCTTCGATTTTAAAATCAACAATTATGCCTTCTTCGCTCTTTATGGGTTTAACGCGGGCGTATTTTATCGCAGACAATGAGTCCGCCACAACGGATAACCCCGCCACGCCGAAGGCCATAAGCCTTTCAACTTCGGTATCGTGAAGGGCCATTTGCAGTTTTTCATAGCAGTATTTATCGTGCATATAATGGATTGCGTTCATGGTGTTAACATATAGGTTGCATAGCCATTCACGGTATTTTGCAAACCTATCCATAACCTTGTCGTACTCAAGGTATTCCCCGTCATAGACTTCGCTGACAGGGCCCACCTGAATTCCTGTTTTTTCGTCCTTCCCGCCATTTAGGGATAGGAGTAAAAGCTTTGGAAGGTTGCACCTTGCGCCAAAGAACTGCATTTGTTTTCCGATTTTCATAGCGGATACGCAGCATGCGATACCGTAGTCGTCCCCAAAGCGGGGCCTCATTATGTCGTCGTTTTCATACTGTATGGAGTCGGTGTCAATGCTTACCTTTGCGCAGAACCTCTTAAACCCTTCAGGCAGTTTTTCGGACCATAGCACCGTCAGATTCGGCTCGGGCGCCGGGGATAAATTGTAGAGGGTGTTTAGGTACCTGAAGCTTGTTTTGGTAACCAATGTCCTCCCATCCAGTGCCATGCCGCCTAAGCCTTCCGTAATCCACATGGGGTCGCCTCCGAAAAGCTCGTTGTATTCAGGGGTCCTTAGGTGCCTTGCCACCCTTAGTTTTATTACAAAGTCGTCGATTAGTTCCTGGGCTTCTCTTTCGGTCAAAACCCCGTTTTTTAAGTCCCTTTCAATGTAGATATCCAAAAACGTGGAAGTCCTGCCCAAGCTCATGGCAGCCCCGTTTTGTTCCTTTATAGCGCCAAGATACGCAAAATAAAGCCACTGGATTGCTTCCCTGGCGTTT
>JAAYMJ010000199.1 GCA_012521455.1 Clostridiaceae bacterium | reverse complement strand
CCCTTCAAATTCTTCACCGATGTGGTTTTCCATGTATTCAGCCTTCTTCAAGTCGTTGGTGTCCCGCTCGGCGTCAGTTGCCGCCTGCTCGCGGTCGCTGGAATGTATTGCCGCGTCCTTTACAAAGGTTTGGTACTTTTCCTGGGAAATATCAAGCCTGCCTTCTAACATATCCTTGATAATCCTGTGGCACACCAAATCGGGGTACCTTCTTATGGGGGAGGTGAAATGGCAGTAATGCTTTGCAGCAAGGCCAAAGTGGCCTAAATTTTTGTCAGAGTATTTCGCCTTCATCATGCTGCGTAGCGCCAGGGTGCTTATTACCCTCTCCTCCGGTAACCCCTTGATTTCATCAAGCATATCCGAAATCGCCCTGGGCCTGATTTTCTTTCCCACTTTAAGCTTATAGCCCAGATTATATAAAAATTCCGACAAGTTTGCAATCTTTTCGGGGGAGGGGTCCTCATGGATACGGTAAACAAAGGGGGCGTCCATATAAAACATGTGTTCCGCCACGGTTTCGTTGGCAATCAGCATGCATTCCTCAATGATGTTGTGGGCTATATTTTGCTCCCGCTTCATAACTTTTACAGGCACGCCCTCATCATCTAATATTATTTTAGCCTCGGGAATATAAAAGTCAATGGAACCTCTTGCTTTCCTGCGCTTATTTAGGATAATGGCAAGCTCCCTTAACATAAACAGGCTGTCGGTTAGGCCCTTGTATTCTTCCATTAAATCTTCGGGCTGTTGTGTTAAAATCTTATACACCTTTTCATAGGTCATCTTTTTCCTTGAGCGGATTACGGATTTGAAAATGTCGTGGTCCAAAATTTCCCCTTCAGGGGTAATGGTTATTCTCACAGAAAGGGCAAGCCTGTCCACCCCTTCGTTTAATGAGCAAATGCCGTTTGACAAATTTACGGGGAGCATGGGGATCACGCGGTCCACCAAATAAACGCTGGTGCCCCGCTTAAAGGCTTCGCGGTCTAATGCTGAGCCGTGTTTTACATAGTGGGAAACATCGGCGATGTGAACCCCAAGGATGTAATTTCCCACCTCATCCTTTGTGATAGACACCGCGTCGTCAATATCCTTTGTGTCCTCGCCGTCTATGGTAAAGATAATTTCATCCCTTAAATCCCGCCTGCCAAGCAAGTCCTCTTCCCGCACAGAGCCGGGGACTTCTTTTGCCTCTTTTAGAACCTGCTGGCTAAACTCGATTTCAAAGCCGTATCCTTTAATGATTGATAAAATGTCCACGCCGAAATCGTTGGGGAAACCTAAAATTTCAACGATTTTTCCCTCGGGGCTGTGGCGGAGGCTTTTGTTCTTCGTGATTTCAACAACCACCTTCTGCCCGTTTAGCGCCCCTAAATCCTGGTTTTGTGGGATAAAAATATCGGTTAGTATCCTTGAATCATCGGGCACCACAAACCCGTAATTGTCCATTTTTTCATACTTCCCAACCAGGCGGGTTATGCCGTGGGACAGAACCTTTACAATTTCCCCTTCCCTGCGGCCGTCTTTTCCCACATTGGTAATCCTCACCAAAACCCTGTCCTGGTGCAAGGCGGTGTAGAAATTGCCTTCGCTTATATAAATGTCGTCGCCGTCATCCTCTGTGATAACAAAGCCAAATCCTTTTTTGTTCCCAACGACAACGCCGGTAACATAGCCCATTTTTTCGGCGGATGCGTATCTTCCCTTTTTGCTTTTTACAACTTTTCCTTCCTCAATTAACTCGTTTAAAATCCTGTCTAATTCTTTATGGTCCTCTTTTGGCACATCTAATACCGTGCACAATTCTTCAAAATTCAACGGCATATAGCTTTTTTCCGACAAAAACCTTAAGACTTTTTCTTTCCTATCCATTTAGACCTCCAATAATTTTAGATTAAAAAAGCAAAACGCCCCTTTTTATTTCAAAAAGGGGCGCAAATTTCATTTTATTAGTCGATTGCAAACAGCACTACGCTTAAAATCACAAATAGTATCGCAAAAACCGCTGTCCATTTTTCAAAAATAGCGTCCAGGGTCCTTGCTTTGTTTTTGCCGTAAAATGTTTCTGCCGCACCGCTTACAGCGCTGGACAGACCTGCGTCTTTTCCCTTTTGGAACAACACAACCGCGGTTAGTGCAATAGTTATAATAATATAAATAATTTGTAAAGCTAATTTCATTTTTTCCATCCCTTCTTGCATTTGGTAAATGGCGAAACCGCCTTTTTTGTGAAAACCAAAATTAGCTTACCATAAATTAATAATAATTGCAAGAACTTTTCTCATTTATTTTAAAACTTTTCCTAAAACTGCTATGTCCCCAAGTTCCTGCTCAATTTTCATCAAGCGGTTATATTTTGCGGTCCTGTCGGTCCTGCTGGGCGCGCCGGTCTTAATTTGGGAAGCGTTTAGCGCCACGGACAAATCCGCAATGAAGGTGTCTTCCGTTTCCCCCGAGCGGTGGGAAATTACCGCGGAATAACCCGCGCGGTGCGCCATTTCAACGGCGTCAATGGTTTCGGTGAGTGTACCGATTTGGTTTAGCTTAATTAGTACTGAATTTGCAACCCCCATCTTTATTCCTTTTTTAATGCGCTCTGTGTTTGTCACAAATAAGTCGTCGCCGACAAGCTGGCATTTTGCGCCGTTTTCCTTGGT